>JAEZEK010000336.1 GCA_023417735.1 Pseudomonadota bacterium
AGCTTCAACTGAGCGCAGGAAGGCCCCGGATCGCTCCGGGGCCTTCCGAGACGACCGAGGGCGGGCGTCAGATCTTGGCGTTCCGCTGCTGCACCATCATGAAGGTGTCGTAGGTCAGCTCCGAAACCTGCATCCACAGGTAGCCGTCCTTCCGGTAGGCGGCCATCGACTCGTAGACCTTCTTGAACATGGCGTTCTGGGCCATGATTTCCTGATAGGTCTCCTGCGCGGCATTGAAGCAGGCTTCCATGACGTCCTGGCTGAAGGCCCGGAGTTGCGCGCCGTTGGCGGCGAGCCGCCGGACCGCGCCGGGATTGAGGGCGTCGTACTTGGCCATCATGTCGACGTTCGTGTAGCCGGCCGCAGCGGTGCACACGGCCTGGTAGCTCTTCGGCAGCTCTTCCCACTTCGCCTTGTTGAAGAGCACGTGGAGGGCGGGGCCGCCCTCCCACCACCCCGGATAATAGTAGTACTTGGCCACCTTCACGAAGCCGAGCTTCTCGTCGTCATAAGGCCCGACCCACTCGGCGGCATCGATCGTCCCCTTCTCGAGGGAGGGGTAGATGTCGCCGCCGGCGATCTGCTGCGGCACGACGCCGAGCTTCTCGATGATCTTGCCCGCCATGCCGCCGATGCGCATCTTCACGCCGCGCAGATCGGCGACCGAGTTGATCTCCTTGCGGAACCATCCGCCCATCTGCGCACCGGTGTTGCCGGCCGGGAGGCCATAGAGATCCTGCGTGGCGTAGAACTCGTTCAGGAGGTCCATGCCGCCCTGGTGATAGAGCCAGGCGTTCATCAGCCGGTTGTTCAGCCCGAACGGGATGGCCGTGGCAAGCGCGTAGGTCGGGTCCTTGCCCCAGTAATAGTAGCTCGCCGTGTGGCACATCTCGACGGTGCCGCTCGCCGCCGCGTCCGCGGCCTGCAGGCCGGGCACGATCTCGCCCGCGGCGAAGACCTGGATCTTGAAGTTCCCGTCGGTCGCCTCCGAGACGTACTTCGCGAACACCTCGGCCGCGCCGTAGATGGTGTCGAGCGACTTCGGGAACGACGAGGTGAGCCGCCAGGTCAGCTGCGGCGCGCTCTGGGCGATGGCCGGGCGGGGAAGGGCGGCGGCCGCACCGGCGGTCAAGCCAAGCCCCACGCCCTTCAGGACGTCACGACGCTTCATCTGTCTTCCCCCCTGCAAGCGGGCGCCAGCCCGCGCCAGCGCTCTTCCGGCGCTTGTGGAGCAGAGTACCACGCCGGCGCGAAGCCAGCTAATGGTACGGAAGTCGGATGCGAATTCTGTGCTCTTCAAGAGAAACGGGCCCCGAGGCAGCGCCGCGGGGCCCGTTCGGCGATGCCGGAGCCGTCAGAGCTTGGCGCCGCGCTGCTGCACCATCATGAAGGTGTCGTAGGTGTATTCGGAGACCTGCGCCCACAAGTACGCACCCTCGCGGTAGGCCATCATGGAGTCGAAGACCTTCTTGAAGTCCGCATTGGAGGCCGACAGCTCCGCATAGGTCTCATTGGCGGCATCGAAGGAAGCCGCCATGATCTCCTGGCTGAAAGGCCGAAGCTGCGCGCCCTGGCCGACCAGCTCGCGGATCGCGGTCGGGTTCAGCCAGTCGTAGCGCGCCAGCATGTCGGCGTTCGCGGCTTGCGCCGCCGCCCGGACCACGCCCTTGTAGCTGTCCGGCAGCGCGTCCCAGCGGTTCTTGCCGATCAGGAAGTGGAGCATGGCGCCGCCTTCCCAATAGGCCGGATAGTAGTAGTACGGGGCAACCTTCACGAAGCCGAGCCGGAGGTCGTCATAGGGCCCGACGAACTCGGTGGCGTCGATCGTGCCCTTCTCCAGCGCGGCATAGATGTCTCCGGCCGAGATCTGCTGCGGAACGACGCCGACCTTCTGCAGGACCGCGCCGGCCAGCCCGGCGATGCGGAACTTGAGCCCGCGCATGTCCTGGAGGCTGTTGATCTCCTTGCGGAACCAGCCGCCCATCTGGGCGCCGGTGTTTCCGCCGGGCAGACCGTAGAGATTGCTCTTGGCGAAGAACTCGTTGAGGAGGTCGATGCCGCCGCCGTAATACATCCACGCATTCTGCATGCGCGCGTTCAGCCCGAACGGAATCGCAGTCGCCAGCGCGTAGGTCGGGTCCTTGCCCCAGGAATAGTAGACGGCGGTATGGGCCATCTCGACCGTTTCGGCAGAGACGGCGTCGAGCGGCGCGGCTCCGCCCGGAACGATCTCGCCGGCGGCCAAGACCTGGATGCGGAACTTGTTGTCGGTCGCCTCGCGCACGTACTTCGCGAAGAGCTCCGCCGTGCCGTAGAGCGTATCGAGCGACTTCGGAAAGGCGGACGTCAACCGCCAGTTCAGCTCCGGCGCGCTCTGCGCGATGGCCGGGCGCGCCAGCGTGGTCGCCGCTCCGGCGGCAAGGCCAGCGCCCAGGCCCGTGATTACGTCGCGACGCCTCATCGGATGATCACTCCCTTTCCCATTGAAGTTGCGGGCTGATTGCGCCCGGATGGCGGCGTCGCTAGCATGCTGCCGACGCCTTGTCATTATGGCCGAAGGTGGCGGATCGCCGCCCTGCCGATCCGGCAGCCGGCATCGTCCTGCCAAGAGCCCAGACCCCTAGGAGCCGCGCCTGAGCGACTATCTGATCAAGCCGCAGCCGGACGACCCGCGCTTGTCCGCCGCCGTCACCGGCGTCGACCAGAACGGAGCGGCGGTCGAAGTCCGCGTCGTCACCGAGAAGGCGCTGACGCTCTACCTGAACAGCCAGGAGATCGTCACCATGATGACGATCGGCGATCATCCGGACCTGCTGGCCGTCGGCTATCTCCGCAACCAGAACATGCTGCGGCCGGACGACCGGATCACCGGTATCGATTACGACGAGGAACTGTCCGTCGTGGTCGTCCGCACCGAGCGCGCAACCGACTACGAGGACAAGCTGAAGAAGCGGGTGCGCACCTCGGGCTGTGCGCAGGGAACGGTGTTCGGCGACGTGATGGCGAGCTTCGACGAGGCGCGGCTCGCCCCGGAGGCGAAGCTCAGAACCAGCTGGCTCTACAGCCTCGCCCGTGAGATCAATCTCACGCCGTCGCTCTACCTGACGGCCGGCGCGATCCACGGCTCGGTGCTGTGCCGGCAGGACCGGCCGCTCGTCTACATGGAGGATGTCGGCCGCCACAACGCGGTCGACAAGATCGCCGGCTGGATGTGGCTAAACGAGGTGCCGCCGGAGGACAAGATCTTCTATACGACGGGACGACTCACCTCCGAGATGGTGATCAAGACCGTGATGATGGGCATTCCGATCCTCGTCTCCCGCTCCGGCTTCACCGCCTGGGGCGTCGACTTGGCGCGCCGGGCGGGGCTGACGCTGATCGGGCGGGCGCGCGGCCGGCGTTTCGTCGCCGTCGCCGGCGCCGAGCGGCTCGTCTTCGACGCCGACATCGACGCGGTCGAGGAGGAGGCGGGCCGGCACCGGCGCAAGGGCAGCGCCGGCATGGGCGAGGCCGCAGAGTGAGCCGGCCGGACCTGGACCCGTGCCGACCCATTCCCGCTGTGGTCCTGGCGGGAGGCCTCGCGCGGCGAATGGGCGGCGGCGACAAGCCGCTCGTCGAGATCGGCGGCCGGCCCATGCTCGACCATGTCCTCGAGCGGCTTCGCCCGCAGGTCGACGCCATCGTCATCAACGCCAACGGCGACCCGGCCCGCTTCGCGGCCTTCGGCCTGCCTGTGGTGGCCGACACGGTCGAGGGCCATGCCGGCCCGCTCGCAGGCGTGCTGGCCGGCATG
>JAEZEK010000496.1 GCA_023417735.1 Pseudomonadota bacterium
CCCCCCCCCCCGCACCGCTCCGACCCGCGCGCTCAGGCGAAGCGCGGCTCCTGCGCGATCGTGAAGCGCACGGCGGCCTGGTGCCTGAACTGCTCGGACACCTGCCGCCAGGCCTGCTCGGCATCGCCGCGCTCGGCGAACGGGCCCATGATCCGCTCCGTCCCGTCGACGAGCCGGTCGAACTGCAGCGACTGGAACTCGCCGCCGATAACCCAGAACCGTTCCTTGTTCATGTCATCCTCCGTCATTCGGCCGCTTCGGCGTGGGTCCGCACGAACTGGGCATGCTCGGTCGATTCCGACATGGCCGTGGTCGAGGCCGCGCCGTTCGAGATGGTGAGGTTCACGAGGTCGAAATAGCCGGTGCCGACCTCGCGCTGGTGGCGCGTCGCGGTGTAGCCGTTCGCCTCCGCCGCAAACTCGGCGTCCTGCAGCTCCGAATAGGCGCTCATGCCGCGCGCCCGGTAGCCGCGGGCGAGCTCGAACATGCCGTAATTGAGGTTGTGGAAGCCGGCGAGCGTGACGAACTGGAACTTGTAGCCCATCGCGCCGAGCTCGCGCTGGAAGCGCTCGATGGTGCCGGCATCGAGATTGCCGCGCCAGTTGAACGAGGGCGAGCAATTGTAGGCGAGGAGCTTGCCCGGGAACCGGGCATGGATCGCCTCGGCGAATTCGCGCGCCTCCTGGAGGTTCGGGGTCGAGGTCTCCCACCACAGGATGTCGGCATAGCGCGCAAAGGCGAGGCCGCGCTCGATGCAATGGGCGAGGCCGGTGCCCGGCTTCAGGCGGTAGAAGCCCTCGGCGGTGCGCTCGCCGGTGATGAACGCGCGGTCGCGCTCGTCGACGTCGGAGGTGATGAGGCGGGCGCTCTCCGCGTCCGTCCTCGCCATCACCAGCGCAGGAACGCCGCAGACGTCGGCCGCGAGCCGCGCCGCGATCAGGTTGCGCTCGTGGGCGGCCGTCGGAATCAGCACCTTGCCGCCGAGATGGCCGCACTTCTTCTCCGAGGCGAGCTGGTCCTCGAAATGGACGGCCGCCGCGCCGGCCTCGATGAAGGCGCGCATGATCTCGAAGGCGTTCAGCGGCCCGCCGAAGCCGGCCTCCGCATCCGCCACGATCGGCACGAACCAGTCCCGCTGCGCACCGCCCTCCGAATGCTCGATCTGGTCGGCGCGCATCAGGGTGCGGTTGATGCGGCGGCAGAGCTCCGGGCCGGAATCGCACGGGTAGAGGCTCTGGTCCGGATACATCGCCCCGGCCGTGTTGCTGTCGGCCGCGACCTGCCAGCCCGACAGGTAGATCGCCTCGAGCCCGGCACGGACCATCTGCATGGCCTGGTTGCCGGTCATGGCCCCCAGCGAGGGGAGGTAGTCCCGCGTCTGCAGGAGATCCCAGAGCCGGTTGGCGGCGCGGCTGGCGAGCGTGTGGGCGATCGGAACCGATCCGCGCAGGCGGCGCACGTCGTCGGGGCCGTACGGCCGCTCGATTCCGTCGAAGCGCCCGGCGGGCGCGTCCGGGATCAGGTCCAGGAACTGGTTCTGCATCTCGATCTCCTGCGACATTCGTGACAAGCTGTGTCCTATGCGATAACGTTCTTGTACTTCGGCAGGGTCGAGTACGGGAAATCTAACAAAGACAGCTTGTAAGCTCTTTACAGAAGGAGCCTGTCAGTTTGTCACAAGAGTCACAGTTGAAGGTCGAGGGGCGGGCCGGCCGGGACGATCCGGGGCGCAAGCTCTTCGTCGGCCCCAAGGTGCGCCGCATCCGGCGGCAGCTCGGCATCTCGCAGACGCAGATGGCGGCCGAGCTCGGCCTGTCGCCGAGCTACATCAACCTCATCGAGCGCAACCAGCGGCCGGTCACCGCCCAGATCCTGCTGCGGCTCGCCGAGACCTACGACATCGACCTCCGCGATCTGGCCGCCGCGGACGAGGACCGCTTCTTCGCCGAGCTGAACGAGGTCTTCACCGACCCGCTCTTCCGCCCCCTCGACGTGCCGAAGCACGAGCTCCGCGATCTCGCCGAGCTCTGCCCGGGCGTGACGCATGCGCTGCAGCGGCTCTACGCCGCCTATGTCGAGGCACGGCGCAGCGAGGCCACGGTCGCCGCGCGGCTCGGCGTCCGCGACGAGCCGGCGCCGGTCGCGGTGAACCCGGTCGAGCGCGTCCGCGAGTTCATCGAGAGCAATCGCAACTACTTTCCGGAGCTGGAGGAGGCGGCCGAACGGATGCGCGACGAGGTCGCCGCGGGCGAGCCGGACCTCTTCCGCGCGCTCTCCGACCGGCTCCGCGAGCGGCACGGCATCATCGTCCGCATCCTGCCGATCGAGGTCATGCGCGACCTGCTGCGCCGCTTCGACCGGCATCGCAGGCAGCTGATGCTCTCCGAGCTGCTCGAGCCGTCCGGCCGGGCGTTCCAGGTCGCATTCCAGCTTGCGATCATGGAGGCGGACGCGCCGATCGAGGAGATCGCCGGCCGCCATCCGGACCTCGACGACACCGCCCGCCGGCTCTGCCGCATCAGCCTCGCCAACTATTTCGCGGCCGCGCTGATGATGCCCTACGGCCGCTTCCATGCCGCCGCCGAGAGCCTCGGCTACGATATCCGCGTGCTGGGGCAGCGCTTCGGGGCGAGCTTCGAGCAGGTCTGCCACCGGCTCACCACGCTGCAGCGCCCGACCGCGCGCGGCATCCCCTTCTTCATGCTGCGCATCGACCATGCCGGCAACGTGTCGAAGAGGTTCTCCTCCGGCACCTTCCCGTTCTCGAAGTTCGGCGGCACCTGCCCGCTCTGGAACGTGCACGCCACCTTCGACACGCCCGGTACGATCGTCACCCAGGTCATCGAGCTTCCCGACGGCGGCCGTTATTTCAGTGTGGCGCGCACGGTGAACCGGCCCGCCACGCCCTACCCGCAGCCGCAGCCGCGCTACGCGATCGGGCTCGGCTGCGAGATCAAGCACGCGCCGCGGCTGGTCTACTCCGCCGGGCTGAACCTCTCGGCCGAGGCGACGCCGATCGGCGTGAACTGCCGGCTCTGCGAGCGCGAGAACTGCAGCCAGCGCGCCGAGCCGCCCGTCACGCGCACGTTCGTGCTGGATGAATCGACCCGGGGCGTGTCGCCGTTCCTGTTCAGCAACGCGCGGGCGCTCTGAGCGGCGCTGCGCCTCATCCCGCCAGCAGTTCCGGGCCGGCGGCGAGGAGCGCATCCGCGCCGTCGGTGACGGCCACCCTCAGCGCCGCCGTCTCCGGCGCATGCCGCTCGGCGAAGGCGCGCGCCACCGCCACCCGCAGCCGCTCCGCTTGGCCGTCGCCCGACAGGGAAGCGAGCGCGCCGCGCGCGAGGTAGGCCGTGCCGGCGGCGAGCCCGAAGAGGCGGAGATAGGGGGTCGCGCCGGCGAGCGCCTCCGCCGTCCGCCCCTCGCCGTGGAGCTGAAGCAGGTGGTCCGTCGCCGCATCGAGGTCGTCGAGCGCCGCGCCGAGCCGCTCGGCCGTCCGCCCGAGCTCGGCGCGGTTGGAGGCGCGAGCCTCCTCCGCGATCTGCCTGAGCTCGCGGACGTAGCCGCGCACCGCCTCGCCGCCGCCCTGGGGGAGCTTCCGCGTCACGAGGTCAATCGCCTGGATGCCGTTGGTGCCCTCGTAGATCGGGGCGATGCGGGCGTCGCGGTAGAGCTGCGCCGCGCCGGTCTCCTCGATGTAGCCCATGCCGCCGTGGACCTGCAGCCCGAGCGAGGCGACATCGACGCCCGCATCCGTGGAGAAGGCCTTGGCGACCGGCGTGAGGAGGTTGGCCCGCTCCTGCCAGAAGGCGCGGCGCTCCGCGTCGGCCTCCATGCGCGCCCGGTCGATGGCGATCGCGCAGGCATAGCAGATGGCACGGCTCGCCGCCGTCAGCCCGCGCATGGAGAGGAGCATGCGGCGAACGTCCGGATGCGCGATGATCGGGCTCATCTCGCCGCCCGACGCGCCCGGCGCGCGCCCC
The DNA here is from genome assembly GCA_023417735.1 of Pseudomonadota bacterium. Lineage (GTDB taxonomy): Bacteria > Pseudomonadota > Alphaproteobacteria > Rhizobiales > Afifellaceae > Propylenella. Next base: position 3,981 of record JAEZEK010000496.1, read on the forward strand.
TGCCGCCGCTCCATCGCATAGGCGGTCGCCTTCTGGAGCGCGCGCTCGGCGACGCCGACGCCCTCGATCCCGACCATCAGCCGGGCGTTGTTCATCATGGTGAACATGCAGGCGAGGCCGCGATTCTCCTCGCCGACGAGCCAGCCGATGGCGCCGGGGCCCCCCTCCGCATGACCGCCGCCATAGATCATCGTGCAGGTCGGCGAGGCGTGCAGCCCCATCTTCTCCTCGATGCCGGCGCAATGGACGTCGTTGCGGGCGCCGGGCGTCCCGTCGGCCAGGGGGATGAACTTCGGGACGAGGAACAGCGAAATCCCGCGCGTGCCCGGCGGCGCGTCGGGCAGGCGCGCGAGCACGAGGTGCACGATGTTGTCGGTCAGGTCGTGCTCGCCATAGGTGATGAAGATCTTCTGGCCGAAGATGCGGTAGGTGCCGTCGCCGGCGCGCTCGGCCCGCGTCCTGAGCGCCCCGAGATCGGATCCCGCCTGCGGCTCGGTGAGGTTCATGGTGCCGGTCCATTCGCCCGAGGCGAGCTTCGGCAGATAGAGCGCCTTCAGCGCGTCCGAGGCGTGCGCCTCGATCGCCTCGATTGCGCCGAGCGTCAGCGTCACGCCGACGCCGTAGGCGATGGACGCCGCGTTCCACATCTCCTGCGTCGCGACGGAGACGAAGGTCGGCAGCCCCTGCCCGCCCTGATCCGGGCTGGCGGTGACGCTGCTCCAGCCGCCCTCGCACCAGCGCAGGTAGGCGTCCCGCCAGCCGGGCGGCATCGTGACGGCGCCGTCCCGCCACACGGCGCCGGTGCGGTCGCCCGCGACGCCGACCGGCGCCAGCACGTCCTCGGCGAACCGCCCCGCCTCCTCCAGCACGGCCGCGACCGTTTCGGCATCCGTGTCGCCGAATAGCCCGTCCCGCAGGCCCTCCGACAGGCCCGCGACCTCGTTCAGCGTGAAGGCCATCTCCGCGACGGGCGCCCTGTACATGCGTGCCTCCTCTTCCCGCCCAGCATCCAGCGGGCGCGTCGGGCTGTCCAGATCGCCGATGGTCGCCCGCGCCGTCTTTGCGGTTGGCAAAGCGGTCGCGCCGGTGCAGTTGCTGCGCCATGGAGATCATCGAGGCGGGTGGGCTCGCCGGACGCATGGACGAAGTGGTGGCGGCGCTCGCGCGCGGCGCCCTCGTCGCGCTGCCCACCGAAACCGTGTACGGTCTGGCCGCCGACGCCACCAACGGCCTGGCGCTGGCTGCGATCTTCGCGGCCAAGGGCCGCCCGCGCTTCAACCCGCTCATCTGCCACGTCGACGACCTCGGCATGGCCGCCCGGCACGGCGCGTTCGATAGCCGCGCGCAGCTCCTTGCGGAACGCTTCTGGCCCGGGCCGCTGACGCTGGTCGTGCCGAAGCGCGCCGGCTCCGACGTCCATCCGCTCGCCACGGCCGGGCTCGGAACGATCGCGCTGCGGGCACCGCTCGGCCCGGCGCGGGAGGTCATCGCCGCCTTCGGTCGCCCGCTCGCGGCGCCGAGCGCCAACCGTTCCGGGCGGATCACGGCGACCAGCGCTGCGCACGTCGTGGAGCAGCTCGGCGAGGCGGTGGCGATCGTCATCGACGGCGGCCCGTGCCGGATCGGGCTCGAATCGACCGTCGTCGCGCTCGACGGGGCACGGCCGCGGCTCCTGCGTCCGGGCGGCATGCCGGCCGACGAGATCGAGGCGGCGCTCGGCGAGCGGCTCGAACGCGCCGAGGCGAATGCGGCCATCGCCGCACCCGGCATGCTGAAGAGCCATTACGCGCCGGACGCGCAGGTGCGGCTCGAAGCGCGCAGCGTGACGCCCGGCGAAGCCCTGCTCGCCTTCGGCCCGGCGCTCCCCGCGGGCGCCGCTGGCGCGGTGGCCGTGCGCAATCTCAGCCCGGCCGGCGACCTTGCGGAGGCCGCGGCCAACCTCTTCACCCTGCTCGCCGAACTCGACCGCAGCGGCGCGGCCGTCATCGCCGTGATGCCGGTCCCGCGGCACGGCCTCGGCGAGGCGATCAACGACCGGCTGGCCCGCGCCGCCGCACCCCGGCCGCCCTCGCCGGAACGAGCCCGGGATTGACGGGGACGGCGGCGGCCGGTCACATGGCCCCTCACCAGCCAGAGCAGACGAGCACGTGACGACCCTTCTCCTGCACCATCCGATCTTCCTGGAGCACCTCACGCCGGTCGGCCATCCCGAACGCCCGGACCGGCTGCGCGCGGTCGCCGCGGCGCTCGAGCACGAGGCCTTCAACGCGCTCGTGCGGGAGGAGGCGGCCGCGGCCGACCCGGAGGTGGTCACGCTCGCGCATCCGGAGAGCTTCGTCGAGCACATCCGCACCGCGATCCCCGAGGAGGGGCTGACCCGCATCGATGCCGACACCGTCGCCTCGCCGCGGTCGTGGGAGGCGGAGATGCACGCCATCGGCGCCGCCATGCGCGGCGTCGACGCGGTGATGGCGGGCGAGGCGCAGAACGCCTTCGCCGCCGTCCGCCCGCCCGGCCACCACGCCGAACGGCACCGCGCGATGGGCTTCTGCCTCTTCAACATCATCGCCATCGCGGCGCGCCACGCGCAGCGCAAGCACGGGCTGGAGCGCGTCGCGATCGTCGATTGGGACGTCCATCACGGCAACGGCACGCAGGACATCTTCTGGTCCGACCCGAGCGTGCTCTACGCGTCGACGCACCAGATGCCGCTCTATCCCGGCACCGGCGCCGTGTCGGAGACCGGCAGCGGCAACATCTTCAACGCGCCGCTCTCGCCCGGCGACGGCGGCGAGGAGTTCAGGGAGGCGTTCCAGAGCCGCATCCTGCCCGCCCTCCGGGAGTTCAGGCCAGACCTCATCCTCGTCTCCGCCGGCTTCGACGCCCATCATCGCGATCCCCTCGCATCGCTCCGGCTGACCGAGGACGATTTCGCCTGGGGCACCAGGATGCTGATGGACGAGGCCGACCGCGCCTGCGGCGGCCGGATCGTCTCGGTCCTGGAAGGCGGCTACGACCTGCGCGGCCTCGCCGGCTCCGTCGCGGCGCACGTGCGCCAGCTGATGCAGGCGTGAGGAGCAGCGCATTGGCCGAAGCGAACGAACCCGACGTCGCGAGCCTGTCCTTCGAGCAGGCGCTCGCCGAGCTCGAGAAGATCGTGGGCCGCCTGGAGCGCGGCGACGTGGCGCTCGAGGAATCGATCGCGATCTACGAACGCGGCGAGGCGTTGAGGGCCCGCTGCGACGCGCTCCTCCGCCAGGCCGAGGAGCGCGTGGAGAAGATCCGCACCGGCCCGGACGGCGCCGCCGCCGGCGTGGAGCCCTTCGACGAGCCCTGACCGGCCCGCGCCAGCCGCAACCGCCAGACATCGGCAGAGCTGCAGAAGAAGATCTGCCGGCCGCCCCTGCGACAAAGTGGTCGCCCTGGGGCAATAGTTGTTCCAACGCAAAGAACGAGAGCCGGATCGGGTCTTTTCTTCTCCCGTCGAAGTGAAAACGACGAGAGAGAAGGACCAGGACAATGATCACCCGCCGCACTGCTTTGATCGGCGCCGGCTTGACCGCGATTGCGGCGGCGGCGCCCGCCCTCGCCGAGGAAGCTCTCGTGCTGCCGTCGAGCGGAAAGGTCTCGGCGACGGGTCTGGAGCATGTCCAGGCCACGCTCGTCGCCCCGCCCGCCGTGATGGCGCACGAGCTGGTCGCGACCGGCGCGCCCAAGGTCGTGGAGTTCCGCATGACGATCGAGGAGAAGCAGATCGTCGTCGACGACGAGGGCACGACGTTCCAGGCGATGACCTTCGACGGCTCGATGCCGGGCCCGACCATGGTCGTGCATCAGGACGACTACGTGCAGCTCACGCTGATCAACCCCGAAACCAACATGATGCCGCACAACATCGACTTCCATGCGGCGACCGGGGCGCTCGGCGGCGCGCAGCTGACCTTCGTCAATCCGGGCGAGCAGGCGACGCTCCGCTTCAAGGCCACCCGGCCCGGCGTGTTCGTCTACCATTGCGCGCCTCCGGGCATGGTGCCCTGGCACGTCGTCAGCGGCATGAGCGGGACCATCATGATCCTGCCGCGCGACGGCCTGAAGGATCCGGACGGCAACCTGCTGAAGTACGACCGCGCCTACACGATCGGCGAGTTCGACCTCTACATCCCGAGGGACGAGGACGGGAACTACAAGAGCTATGCCGACCTCGGCGATTCCTACGCCGATACTCTGGAGGTGATGCGCACGCTGACGCCGACCCACGTCGTCTTCAACGGCAGCAAGGGCGCGCTCACCGGCGACAACGCCATGACCGCCAAGGTCGGCGAGACGGTGCTCTTCATCCACAGCCAGGCCAACCGCGACACCCGCCCGCACCTCATCGGCGGCCACGGCGACTGGGTGTGGGAGGCCGGCAAGTTCGCCAACCCGCCGCAGAAGGACCTGGAGACCTGGTTCGTTCGGGGCGGCAGCGCCGGAGCCGCGCTCTACACCTTCCTGCAGCCCGGCATCTACGCCTACGTGAACCACAACCTGATCGAGGCGGCGGAGCTCGGGGCGACCGCCCATGTGAAGGTCGAGGGCGAGTGGGACGACGACCTGATGGCCCAGATCAGCCCGCCCTCCCCGATCGTCGTGCAGTGACGACCTGACCTCGGGGGGCCCCCGGGGGGGGG
>JAEZEK010000030.1 GCA_023417735.1 Pseudomonadota bacterium
TCGGCAAGCCGCGCGGGCTCGGCGAGGCCGAGCGCAGGCCCCTCCTTCGGCTCCTCGGTGCGCCGCACGGCCTGGCCGCCGCGCACGAGCGAGAGCTTCCGCCGGCGCGCAGACGCGCTCACGCCGGCCGTCTCGATCCGCTCCACGATCCGGGCGAACATCTGATCCTGCCCGGCGCGATTGTAGTACGAGCCGGGGACGAGCGATTCCTTGCGGACGTTGTCGAGGAAGTTGTGCGCCTTGATCGGGTCGGCCGGGGCCGCTTCGGTCCAGAACCTGTCGAGATCGTCCGCGGCCTCGGCGCAGGTGGCCAGGTCCGGATGGCGGAACAGGGCGTCGCCGAGAACCAGGAGCGGCGTGCCGTGATAGAGCGCGGACATGGCGGACGTGCTGTTGACGGTGATCAGCCCTGCGGCCGAGCGGACCACCTGGGCGATCGACCCGTCGTCGAGCACGCGCACCCGGTCCTCGCAGCCGAACAGCTTCGCCTTGCGCCGGATGAAGGCGCGGTAGTTGAAATGGCCGCGGTCGAGCGGATGGACCTTGAAGACGAGCAGCGACCGCGCCGGCGCCGAGCGCGCGAAGGAGGCGAGGCTCGCCACGATCAGCCTCTCGTTGTCCCAGTCGCGGCCGTGGCAGCGGATCTGCATGTCGTCGTGCACCTGCAGCGCGACGACGTGATAGTGCAGGCCGGCGCCGCCGGTGAGTTCGGCCATCGTGCGCTTGTTGGCGCGCCAGTGGAACGCCTTCCGCGAGACATTGCGCAGCCAGCGGCCGAATTCCGGCACGACCCTGCGCTCGCGGTGGAAAAGCGTGCGGCCGTAGAAGACCTCCGCCGTGCTCCTCAGCACGTAATAGAGCCAGGCGTACCCGCACATCGCGAAGAAGCCCGACGCCGCCCCGGGCTCCGGCAGTTCGCTCCGCCTGACCGGCGTCGTGAGCGCGCGCTCGCGCCCCGCGAGCGGCGACATCGCGTTGTTCCCGTTCCGCTCCATCGTGACGAAGCCGGGCCGGATGTAGCCTTCCTCGAAGCTGAAGACGGGGATGCGCGCGCGTGCGGCGACCTGCTGCGCGATCCGGTGGATCGGCCTCTGGCACCCGAAGTAGAGGACGCAATCCGGCCGGGCATCGTCCACGAATGCGGAGAACCACCGCTCCCACCCCGCCAGGTCGCCGGCGAAGTTGATCACGTTCCGCTTCTCCGAGAAGAACCAGTCCGACGCGTTGAAATTGACGCGTACCGTGCGGTAGCCGCTTGCCTGGAGATGGCGCTGTAGCCGGCCGAAGAACGGCCCGACCGGGCCTTGCAGCAGGACGATCAAGGGCCTTTCGAGGCCAACGGGGCGGCCGGGAGCCAAAGCCCGTTCGTGATGCCGCACGGTATCGGGCGCACCTGCCGCGGCGCGTTTCGCCGCCGCACCTGCTGCGGTGTCGGGTCCACCGGGCCGAACGCGAGGAAATACACGGCGAATGATGCGCGACGCATCGCCAGATACCAGCAGCATGAACCCCGCCCGCAGCGCAACGTTGTGCGCTACCCCCGTGAAACTCACCGGAACACCGGCACGAACTTACACTGCGCCATGCGATACCTCAATGATGCTGCGGTGCATCAGCGCCGTCGCCCGGCCCGCATCGTGTTCCGCAGGAAACCCGCGATCCGTCCGGTCCGGACGGCGAGTTGCCGAACCGTCCCGAAACGGCCGCCGCCTTCATCGAGCAGCCGCTCGATCACGATTTCGGGAGGACACGCGATCCGCGTCCTGGGGTCGACGTAGCGCGGGTAGAGCAGGAGGGCCGCGGCGACCAGCATGTCGAGGGTCAGCGCCCGCTCGCGCCGCGGAACCGCCAGGCGATCCTCCGTCAGCCCCCATCCGGCGTAGAACGGCAGGCCGTGCGTGCCGACGGCCCGGCCGCGCAGCAGCGCCTCGAAGCCGGCGAGGGACGTCATGGTCTCGACCCGGTCGCACCACGCAAACAGCGGCCCGATGGCGGCGCCCGTCACGACGCGGTCGGCGTGACGCAGCGCCTCGGCGGGGTCGATGCGGCCGGCGCGCATGGCCGCCTCGACGTCCGGGTGCGGCTTGTACGCGATGTAGGCGTCCGGATGGGCCGCCCGGACCGCCTTCAGGAGGTCGAGGTTCGTCCGCACCGCGGGCGATCCGAAGCGGATAGAGGCGTCGTTCTCGACCTGGCCGGGGACCAGGATCCGCAGCCCCGGCGTGTCGCGCGGCAGCGTGTCTGGAACGCTCCCGACATTGTACTTGGTGACCCCCGACGCCAGGATCCGCTCACGCAGGCGCGCTGCCCGGGCAAGCAGCGCCTCGTCGAACGCTGCCTCGTTGGCGATCCGCTCGAATCCGCTCGGGTGGCGGGCATCGAAGTAGAGCCCGATCTCGTCGACGATGAGCGACGCCGGCAGCGCGAGCTCGGATCCGAGGCCGCGCGAGCGCAGGAACCCGTCCTCCATCCGCACGAGCGGGCTGCGGGTCGTCGCCCGTTCGTCCTCCACGCCCCACAGCGCGACGCGCCCACCGAGCCGGCCGGCCGCTTCATCCGCACGCCGCAGCGTGAGCCGGTGGACCGGCGACCCGTCCGGGCCGTCGAGGAAAGGCCGCGTCGCCCATCGCCGCCACGGCGAGAATCCCGCGGTGACGGTGCGCGGCACGTTCTCGTGGAAGCGGTCGCGAAGGAACGCGAGGGTTTCGATCGTCTCCTCGAGCGTCGCCTCGCGCCGATCGTAAGGGTCGAGATAGCGCGCATAGTCCAGGTAGGCCGCCGCGAACACCGCCTCCAGCGAGCGCTCCGCCGCCGCGTGCGGGCGGGCGCCCCTGTCGTCGGTCAGGCCCCAGCCGGCGTAGAACGGCGCACCGAAGCAGGTCACCGGGAGGCCGGCCATGAGCGCCTCGAAGCCGAGCAGGCTCGACACCGCATAGACCGCCTTGCAGCGCTCGAGGAGCAGCCACGGATTGACGCGATCGGCGACGATCGTCGCGCCGGCCCGGCGCGCAGCCGAAGCGAAGTGCCCGCCCGATCCCTTGCGCAGGTTGTCGGGGTGCGTCTTCACGACGATCCTGGCCCCCGGATGGTCCTCGACGGCGGCGGCGAGCGCCGCCTCGAACGCGGAGGCGCCGGCGCCCGCCCCCCGGATCGAGGCGTCCCCGAGCGACTGATCGACCACCATGACGAGGCCGTCTGCCCCGCGCAGCGCATCGGGCACGGCCATCCGCCCGTCATTGTACTTCGACAGGCGCCTGGCCCGGATCTCCGCGATCGCGGACCGCGCGCGCTGGAGCGCCTCGGGCTGCGGCTCGCGCGCGATGAGCGCGCGAAGGTCGTTCGGGCGGTCGGTGGCGTAGTAGATGCCGGTCCGGTCGATCACATAGGACAGTGCGGGCTCGTGGCGGCCCGGCCGTACGCTGCGCAGAAAGCCGTCCTCGAAGGCGAGGCAGGGGACGCCCGCTCGGGCCGCCCACCGCGCCGCGCGCCGTCCCGACCGCTTGTCGCCCCAGCCTGCGACGGCTGCCACCGACGGCGACACCAGCGGCGTCGGATGAAGGCCGGTGAGGACACGCAGATCGTGCCGGATTCGCCAGAGTCCCGGGCTTGGCAGCGCGATACGGGCCGGCGCGGTCATGGTTTCGGGTGGCTTCCGCGTGCGGCGGCGGAGCGCCGCGCCGTCTGAATGGCCCTTGGCAGCCTGGTCAGAAGTTCCTGATGTCCTTAGCCGCCAGCACCACCGGCCGGGCCGCCCCGATGATCGTCATGAACTTCTGGAACTCGGTGCCGAAGGCGTTCGCGACGTAGACGACGTCCTTGTCGCGCACCGGGAAGGTCTGCGCCACGATGTAGGACTTCGGATCCTTCAGGTTGAGCCGGTAGACCACCGGCACCTGTTCGGTCGACCACTTCGCCGCCGGGTCCTTGCTGACGATCGCGGCCGGCGCCTGCACGACCTGCTCGAGCAGCGCCCGGTCCTCGTAGCGGAACACGAACACGCCGGTGGCATCGGCCCGCTCGTCGGCGAGGCCGCTCGTCAGCCCGATCGCCTCGATCAGGCTGATCCGCTCCTCGGCGAACTTGACCTGCCCGCCGACCTTGACCGCACCGAGCGCGGTGAAGGTCTGGGGATCGTTGATGACGAAGATGCGGTCGCCCGGCCGCACGAACACGTTCTCGCTCGGGCGGTCCACCAGCGTCTGCATCAGGACGCGTGCTTCCACGTTGCCGCGGGAGAGCGACACGAAGGATTCGTAGGCGGGGTTGGCGGGGCCGCCGGCGAGCGCGATTGCGTCGAGCACGCGGTTGCCGGAGGTCGCGAGCGGAACCATTCCGGCCCGGGTCACCGCGCCGTTCACATAGACCACCCGCGAATTGTTGGTCATGATCTGGACGGTGGAGTCCGGCTCCAGCGCACGCGCCGCCAGTGCCGTGTTGATGGTCTCGCGCACCTCCGCGGTGGTCCGGCCCGCGACGGTGATGCTTCCCACGTACGGAACAGCGACGCGGCCGTTCGAATCGACCGTCACCTGCAGCGGCGTCTGCTTTCTCTCCACCGTCGAGAACAGGCCGTCGGGGCCAGCCTCGAAGATCGTGATGGCGAGGATGTCGCCGATCCCGATCTCCTCCCGCACCGAGCCGGACGCCGCCCCGAACCGCTCCTCGAACACCGACGTGCCGTACCAGGCGAGGATGTTCGCGACCTCGGAATTGATGTCGACGACGGTATAGGCGAACTTCGGGTCGGAGGCCGCAGCGCTTTCGATCGTGCTGGCCAGCGGTCCCTCGCTCGGAACCGAAGAACATCCACCGAGCGCAGCCAGGACCACGAACGCTACACCGGCTACGAATCCCTGCCGCATTCGCTTCTTTGCCCTCGCGCCGCGCAAAATCCAGGTTGGCTGAGTAAGGGAGTCGCCGCACCGCTGGCAAGCGGACATGGCCGTCCGGCGTCGATCCTGCGGCGGTGTGGCCCCCGCGGCACAGTTTTATTCGCCGCGGCGGCAGGTTAAGAGTGTGCCGAGCGTCATCCGCCTTCGGTGATTGAGAATGGTCAACCGCTCCGAGCGGACAGTGACACAGCCCGCAACGGTGACACCGCTGGCGAAGGGTTCGGGGGCAGTTGCGAGCAGGAGCGCGTTCTCATCCGCGATCGTCCGCCGGTCGCGCTCCTCCATGCAGCTGGTCAAGGCGTCGTGGCTCCTGTTGGTGCTGCTGCCGACGCTGCTCGTCGGGGTCTACTACATGTTCATGGCCGCCGATCAGTACGGCGTGCGGACCCAGTTCGCCGTGCGCGGCGTGGAGACCGGCGTGGACATGCTCGGCTTCACCCAGTTCCTCGGCTCCAGCTCCATCGTCCATTCCGATTCCTACATCGTCGTGGATTACATCCAGAGCGCCGAGATCCTCGAGGACATCCAGCGCGATCAGGGGCTGGACGTCCGCAAGATCTTCGCTTCGGATGCTGCCGACTGGTTCGTTCGCGCGAACGCCGAAGAGCCCATGAACGTCTTCGTGGACTATTGGCAGGATCGCATCGATGTCGGCTTCAACTCGACGACGGGCATCGTGACGTTCGAGGTCAGGGCGTTCTCGGCAGAGGACGCGGCCAAGGTCGGGCAGGCGGTACTGACCGCCAGCGAGCGCCTCGTCAACATGCTGTCGACCAAGGCGCGCCAGGAGCTGATCCGGGTGGCGCGCGCCGAAGTCGACCGCACCGAGGCTCGGCTGCGCGAAGCCAGGCAGCGGATGCAGGCCTTCCGGGAGAAGGAGCAGACGATCGATCCCTCGCTCATCGCGCAAGGTCAGCTCAAGCTGATCGGCGAGCTGGAGACGCAGCTCGCCGAATACCGGGCGCGGCGCGACGCGCTGCTGCAGTCGGTCGACCCGAACTCCCCGTCCGTCAGGGTGCTCGATCGTCAGATCGCGGCGATGAACCGCCAGATCTCGGACCAGCGCGCACGGCTGGGAAGCGGCGGGCCGGGCTTCACCAACGAGCAGGGCGTGTCCGCCGACGCGCAGCGCACGCTGAGCAGCGTCTACGGCGACTATACCGAGATCCTGCTCGAAGAGGAGTTCGCGCAGAAGGCCTATACCAGCGCGCTTGGGGCGCTCGAGGCGGCCATCACCGAGGGGCGGAAGCAGCAGCGCTACTTCGGCGTGTTCGTCGAGCCGCGGGTCCCGGAGGTCGCGCTCTACCCGGAGCGGCTCCTGAACACGTTCCTCGTGTTCATCGCCGCGGCGGGGCTCTGGGCGATCGGGCTGCTGACGGTTGCGGCGGTGCGCGAGCACACCATATGAGCCGCCTGGCCGGCACGCACGCGATCTCCTCCGGCGCGCCGGCCACCTGAGGCACGAGCGACACCTGCACAGCCATGATCGCCCTTCGTGACGTCGTGAAGACCTACCCGGTCCGGGGCGGGCGCCGGGTGATCTTCGACCGGTTCTCGACCACCTTCCCGCCGCTCCGCAACGTCGGGATCCTCGGCCACAACGGTGCGGGGAAGTCGACGCTCATCCGCCTCATCGCTGGGTCGGAAGCGCCCGATTCGGGCGAGATCATCCGCGATGCGCGGGTCTCCTTCCCGCTCGGCTTCTCGGGCGGCTTCGCCCCGCTGATGACCGGCGCGGAGAACCTGCGCTTCGCCTGCCGCATCTATGGCCGCGATTATCGCGAGACGCTCGATTTCGTGGCCGATTTCGCCGAGCTCGGCGAGTACTTCCACCTCCCCATCAAGTCCTATTCGCAAGGCATGCGCGCGCGCCTCGCCTTCGGCCTCAGCATGGCCTTCGACTTCGACTATTACCTGATCGACGAGGTCATCGCGGTCGGAGACAAGCGCTTCCGCGAACGCTGCGCCGAAGTGTTCGCCGAGCGGCGGCAGCGTTCCTCCCTCATCATGGTCTCGCACAACAACGACCTGCTGAAGCAGTTCTGCGACACTGGCGGTGTCGTCCACGCCGGCAAGCTGACCTTCTACGATTCGCTCGAGGAGGCGTTCGACGCCCACCAGGAGAACCAGGGCTGACGGACGGCGCGGCCCCTCAGCCCGCAGGGGCGAGCGTCCACCCGAGCGCGGCCCGCGCCTCCGCGATGAAGCGGGCCCGGAAAGCCTCCTTCCGCGGATCGGTCTGCTTGCTGATCGGGATGCTGCGCAGGCGCGGCGCCCGGTACTCCATGCCGAAATGCTCGGCGATCGTGCGGACCGCCCAGTGCGGCCGCTTCAGCACCGTTTCGTAGATGACGGTCGCCGGCTCGAGCCCCAGTGCGCCGACGAGGCGGCCGAGATTGGCGTTGTTCCTGCTGATCCCCCGCATCCGGCTGGCGATCTCCTCGAAATCGTAGGCAACCTCGGTGCCGTTGCCCGCCTGCTCGCTCGTCCATTGCAGGGTGCTCTGCGCAAAGTAGAGCGATATGGCCTGGGCCAGGACGTCGGATCTCTGGATCCATATCCATCGGGCATCGGGAAAGACGTTCGGGATGATGCCGGCCTTCAGCAGGAACACGGTCTGCTGGACGTTGACCTTGAGCCCGAAGACCGGCGCTTCCGTGCCGTAGGTCTGCACGAGGGTGTAGTAGTATTCCGCGAGCGACCTCGCCCCGAACCGCACCGAGTTGTTG
>JAEZEK010000136.1 GCA_023417735.1 Pseudomonadota bacterium
GCGTAACGCCGTCCAGCCTCGCCACGACCTCGGCGAAGGAGGGGCAGGAGCCGGGTTCGAGACGGCGAGACGAAAAAGGGGCCGGCTTGGTAGCCGGCCCCTCGTCGCCCCCCCCACGCCCAGCCGCCGAAGCAGCCTCCGGGCGATCGCTGCGCGCGTCGTCAGACGCTGTAGTACATGTCGTACTCGACCGGGTGCGGCGTCATCTCGTAGCGCATGTTCTCCGCCATCTTGATCTCGATGTAGGAGTCGATCTGGTCGTCGTCGAAGACGCCGCCGGCCTTCAGGTATTCGCGGTCGGCGTCGAGGCTCGCGAGCGCCTCGCGCAGCGACGCGCAGACGGTCGGGATCTCCTTCAGCTCCGCCGGCGGCAGGTCGTAGAGGTCCTTGTCCATCGCGTCGCCCGGATGGATCTTGTTGCGGATGCCGTCGAGCCCGGCCATCAGCATCGCCGTGAAGGCGAGGTACGGATTGGCGGACGGGTCCGGGAAGCGGACCTCCACGCGCTTCGCCTTCGGCGAGTTCGTGTAGGGGATGCGGCAGGACGCCGAGCGGTTGCGCGCCGAATAGGCGAGGAGCACCGGCGCCTCGTAGCCCGGCACGAGCCGCTTGTAGGAGTTCGTCGACGGGTTCGTGAAGGCGTTGAGCGACTTCGCGTGCTTCAGGATGCCGCCGATGTAGAACAGGCACTCCTCGGACAGGTCGGCATAGCGGTTGCCGGCGAAGACCGGCTTGCCGCCCTTCCAGATCGACTGGTGGACGTGCATGCCCGTGCCGTTGTCGCCGAACACCGGCTTCGGCATGAAGGTGACGGTCTTGCCGTAGGCCTGCGCGGTCTGATGGATGCAGTACTTGTAGATCTGCATGTTGTCGGCGGTCTTCACGAGCGTGTCGAACTTCATGCCGAGCTCGTGCTGGGCGGCCGCCACCTCGTGGTGGTGCTTCTCGACCGGCACACCCATCTGCGCCATGTACATGAGCATGTCGGAGCGCAGGTCCTGGCACGAATCGATCGGCGGGACCGGGAAATAGCCGCCCTTCGTGCGCGGCCGGTGGCCGAGATTGCCGCTCTCGTATTCCGAGGCCGTGTTGGTCGGCAGTTCGCTGGAATCCACCTCGAAGCCGGTCCGGTACGGATCGGTGGAGAAGCGGACGTCGTCGAAGATGAAGAACTCGGCCTCGGGGCCGAAATAGGCGGTGTCGCCGATCCCGGTCGACTGCAGGTAGGCGAGGCCCTTCTTGGCCGTCGTGCGCGGATCGCGGTTGTACGGCTCGCCGGTCGCGGGCTCGAGGATGTCGCAGAAGATCGCGAGCGTCGGCTGCGCGAAGAACGGATCGATCTGCGCGCTCTCCGGATCGAGCATCAGCGTCATGTCGGACTCGTTGATCGCCTTCCAGCCGGCGATCGAGGAGCCGTCGAACATGACGCCCTCGGCGAACATCTCCTCGTCGACGATCGACACGTCCATGGTGACGTGCTGCATCTTGCCCTTCGGATCGGTGAAGCGCAGGTCGACGTACTTCACGTCGTTCTCCCGCATCATCTTCAAAACGTCAGAAGCGTCCGTCATGGTATCCCCTGTCACTTTCTATGCGCTCTTCGCCGGCGATGCCGGCCGGTTGGACTGGTCAGATGGCGTCGAGGCCGCTTTCGCCGGTGCGGATGCGGATCGCCTCCTCGATGCTGGAGATGAAGATCTTGCCGTCGCCGATGCGGCCCGTCTGCGCCGCGTTGCGGATCGCCTCGACCGCCCGGTCGACGAGATCGTCGGAGAGCACGACCTCCACCTTCACCTTGGGCAGGAAGTCGACGACGTATTCGGCGCCGCGATAGAGTTCGGTGTGGCCCTTCTGCCGGCCGAAGCCCTTGGCCTCGGTCACGGTGATGCCCTGCAGTCCGACCTCCTGAAGCGCCTCCTTCACTTCGTCAAGCTTGAACGGCTTTATGATGGCTTCGATCTTCTTCATCCCACGGGGTGCTCCGGCGCCAAGTTCCGTCTCGCGCTGCAGGTAGCATGAAGCATGCCAAGTCCGGCTGCCGCCGCTTTGGCCGGAAACGACCGCAAAATGGGCGGCTGCGACAGGGGTGTGCAGCGCCTTCCCTTGTACGGCCACAAGCTCATGACGAGCAATTAGGCAGATGAACAAATCGCAGGCATGTCCCGAATGATCGAGCTACTCACGCCGGAGGAAATGAATGCGGCCGATCGCCTGGCTGCCGCAGCATTGGGCGGCAGCTATCCGCTGATGCAATCGGCCGGGCGGGCGGTCGCCGAAGCGGCGCTGGAACTCGTCGGCGCGAATGCGGCCGGGATCCTCGTCCTCGCCGGGCCCGGCAACAATGGCGGGGACGGCTTCGTCGCCGCGGAGGTGCTGAGGCGCAGCGGCGCCCGTGTGCGCCTCGCGCTTCTCGGATCGGCGGCGGGGGTGGCGGGCGATGCGGCCCGCGCGGCGGCAGAATATGGCGGGACGACCGAGGCGCTCACGGCGGCGACGGATCTCTCCGCCGACCTCATCGTCGACGCCCTGTTCGGCGCGGGCCTGGCGCGCCCGCTCGATGGGCTCGCGGCGGAGACGGTCGAACGGGTCAACCGGAGCGGGACCAGGGTCCTCGCGGTCGACCTTCCCTCCGGCATCCACGGCGGGACGGGGGCAATCTGCGGGACGGCGGTCAGGGCGGATGCGACGGTCACGTTCTTCCGCCTGAAGCCCGGCCATCTGCTCCTGCCGGGGCGGCTGCATTGCGGCGCGACCAGCGTCCGCCAGATCGGGATCGATCCATCCGTGCTCGCCGAGGTGAGGCCCACGCTCTTCCATGACGTGCCTGCGTTGTGGCGGGGCCGACTGCCTGTTCCCGGCGCCGACACGCACAAGTACCGGCGCGGCCATTGCGTGGTGGTCTCGGGCGATGCCTCCCACACCGGGGCGGCGCGGCTTGCGGCAGGCGGGGCGCGGCGTGCCGGCGCGGGTCTGGTGACCGTCGCCTCGCCGCCCGATGCGCTGCTCGTCAACGCCGCGCAGCTCACGGCGATCATGGTGCGGCCCGTGGCGGGCGCGGCGGCGCTGGGAGAGCTCCTCGGCGACCGGCGCCTCAACGCGGTGGCGATCGGGCCG
>JAEZEK010000246.1 GCA_023417735.1 Pseudomonadota bacterium
AGCGTGATGTAGAGGCCCCGTTCGCCGCGTGCGGCGCCGTCCATGAGGAACTGGAGCCCGATCGTGGTCTTTCCGGAGCCCGGCGCACCTTCCACCAGGTGGACCCTGTGGCGGGCGAACCCGCCGGCGAGGACGGCGTCGAGCCCCGGTACGCCGGAGGGCACGACGCCCGGTTCATCGAGTTGCACGGTCTCGTGCGAAGTTTGCCCGGACGGATCTGACATGCAGCGATACGACCCCGCTCTTTGCGCGATCCGAGCGGCGCGGTGCGAGGACCGAATGTAGCCGTCGAAGCGCTTTGGCGCCCGGTTAACGAGCAGGGGGGCCGTTTTGTTTCTGCGGCGAACGATGACTCCCGAGCCGCTCGCCGGGCGGCTTCGGGCCGGTTTCAGGCCGGGCTCGATCGGTCCGGGTGCGGACGCAAGGGGTCGCTATGGACCGTGCTCCACCTTCGCGAGGACCGCAGGCTCATCCGCCCCGTGACGGGTGCCGACCCGGCGGCCGGGCCGGGGCGAGGGCGCGTATCACCCTGCCTCTGCCAAGGCCTGGCTTGGCGCAGCCAGCGGGGCGCCATCCTCTGCAGTGCGGCCCGTGGGCGTCGCCGGGCCGAAGATCCGGAAGGTGTTCCGGCCGGCCGCCTTCGCGGCATAAAGCGCGGCGTCGGCGCGCATGAACAGCTCCTCGGCGGCGCAGGCGTTCGCGTGCGCGATGCCGACCGAGGCCCCGAGCCTGAGCGTTTCACCGCCGAGTTCCACCGGCTGGTTCACGGCGCGGACGATCGCATTGGCCAGGCGCTCGATCCCGGTGCGGGCCGGATCGGGTCCGACGAGCACCGCGAACTCGTCGCCGCCGATCCGCGCGACGAGTTCGGCCTTGCGGCAGGCGCGGGCGAGGCGCTGGGCGGCGAGCTTCAGGCACTCGTCCCCGAGGGCGTGCCCGTAGGTGTCGTTCACCTGCTTGAAGCCGTCGAGGTCGACGAGGAGGAGGGCGCCGACTCCGCTCGCCTCGGGGCCGGAACTCTCCAGTTCGGCCAGCCTGGCCTGGAACCGCGCGCGGTTGGAGAGGCCGGTCATGACGTCGAACTCGGCCAGGTAGCGGGTTCGGTCGGCGAGGATCTTCTCCTCGGTGATGTCCTGCTTCATGCCGAAGATCCGGACGGCCCGGCCGTTCTCGCACTCCACGGTCGCCGTGATCCGGATCCAGCGGCGCCGGCCGGCGGCCGTGACGATCTCCGCGTCGAGACCGAATCCGCTGCGCTCGGCGATCGCCTGGCTGCGCAGCCGGTGCAGCTCTTCCCGCGATCGTTCGGAATAGCAGGTGAGGATATGGTTCCGGTCGAGAGCGGAACCCCGCGGCAGGTCGAAGATGTCGTAGACGACGTCCGTCCAGCGGAGCGTCTGATCCGGAAGGTCGCATTCCCAGACGCCGATCCGGGCGGCCTCGGACGCGCGCGCGAAGGTCTTGCGGCTGTGGGCGAGCGCGGCCTCCTGCTCGCGGATGATGCGTGCCTTTGCCGCGAGCTCCGCCTCCAGGCGCGCGATGATCACGGCAGATTCCGTTCCGGCGTTCGGGGAAACCGGCTCGTTCGCCGGCGCGCCGGCGGCCGCCGATGGAACGCGGATGTGCTGGATGCCGGCCATGCGAGCTGATGCGTCCCCTTCTCCCATCGGCCCATAGACTAGCCGACATGGCATTAAGAGTTCCCTTCGGTCAACCGTTGGCGTTCCGGGGGATCCGCGGCCGCCCTGCGGCTCACCAGAGCGGAGGAAGCCGCCCGGCCGAGAGCATCGCGATCGAGAGCTTGCCGCGGTCGACGACCACGTCGATCTCGCGCGCCGGCCGGCCGGCGCGTGCGACGGATGGGCCGAAGGCGAGAAGTCCGGCGACGACGGTGTTCGCCATCCCGCGGGCGCCTTCAGGCAGGAGCGCGATGAATTCCGGCAGCCGGTCGACGTCGGCGATCGACAGGGTGAGCCTCCCGTCGGGGACGCCCTCTGGGCTGACGACGAGATCGCCGGAGAGGAGCGCGTCGAGCGAGCCGGAGGCGATCGCGAGCCGCAGCGCGGAGATGTCGAGCCCGTCGGCGCGGGGGTCGACGCTTCCGGTCAGGAGGGCGGCTGCGGGGGCGGCGACATCCGCCCCGAGATCGAGGTCGAAGGCGGGCAGGGCGGTCCCCGCGAACGCGGCCGCCACCGCCTCGGCGCGGGCGGCGACCGTGCTCCACCGCCCCGACCCGCCTGACGGCGCGACCTCGGCATTGAGCGATCCGAAGGCGAGGTTCAACTCGCGCCAGGCGAGCTTCAGGCCGGACGCGTCGATAGCGGCCCTGTCGCCGGCAGTCGCGACGCGGCCGTCGGCATTGTCCCAGGTGAGGGTCACCGGCTCGGAGAGCCCGCCGCCGCCGATCTCCGCCGGACCGCCGAAATCGAGGGCGAGCGTGGTCGGTCGGTAGATCGCCGCCTGCGCCGTCATCGTCGTGAGCGACGCGGTCAGCCCGCGGACGGAATCGGTCGCGCCGGCGCCGCGGCATTCGAGCCGGATGTGGAACGGGAAGCCGCCGATCGTCCGGTCGGCGCAGGCGAGCGCGATCGGCCCCGATGCGGCGTCGACGGCGTGTCCGACGGCGTCACCGACGCGGCCGGCGAGCACGTGCCAGCCGGCGGCCCAGCCCGCACCCAGAATCACCACGAAAGCGAGGAGAAGACGGCGCATGGCGCTCCCGTACGCAGCGGTTGCGGCGGCCTCATGGCGCTGCTACCCCCGGCCGCCCTTCGAGGATAATCCATGAACTATCTCTGGGTCTTCGGCTACGGTTCGCTGATGTGGCGCCCGGGCTTTCCCTACGTGGAGGCCCGTCCCGCCCGCATGCTCGGCGTCCACCGGGCGCTCTGCGTCTATTCCTGGGTGCATCGGGGCACGCCGGAGCGCCCGGGACTTGTCCTCGGCCTCGACCGCGGCGGAACCTGCCGCGGCATGGCCTTTCGGGTCGCTCCCGAGGACCGCGAGGAGGTCGTCGCCTATCTCCGCGCCCGCGAGCAGGTCACCGGCGTCTACCTGGAGCAGGTGCGGGATGTGCGCTTCGAAGACGGCGGGACCGCGCCGGCGCTGACCTACGTCGTCGACCGGGCGCACGAGCAGTATGCCGGCAAGCTCGACGTGCACGACCAGCTCCGTATCGTCGCGCAGGCGCAGGGGCAGTCGGGCCGCAATGCGGAATACGTCATCAACACGGCCCTCCACCTCGCCGCCATCGGCGTTCCCGACCGGCTGCTCAGCGCGCTGGCGGAGCGGCTCGGCGCAGAGGAGCATCTCGATGCCGATCAGGCGGCGTCCGAAACGGCCGGCCCGGGCGCGAGATCCTGAATCACGCGCGTGCGCTCGGCCGGGCTTGCGGCAAGGAAATGCACGAACGCCGAGCATCCGGCCGCTTGTCCCGCAGGCGCTTCGGCGGCCGGACCGGCCCATCTGACGGTGTCGCCTTCGGCGAGCACCGCAACGGCACCCGCCCAGTTCGGCAGGTCCTCGGCCTCCATGCGCGTGAAGAGATAGCGCGCGCCAGAACGCCCGACCCAGTAGCGGTACCGGTCGAGGAGGCCGGCCTCCCGGGCGATGTGGGGAATGGACGACGATCCGGTCATGGCGGTTGCCCAGCAACGCTGGAACAGAAAGGGAACGTCGTATAGAAGCAACAGCGGCCGCGTGTCAATGGGACGTTTGCTGCGCGAGCAGCCGATGGGGCCTCAGCCTGTCCCTGCCGCCGCCTCGCCCGGCGCCGCGAAACGGCGGAGCGCCGGGTTGCGCGTGACCGCCTCCCGGACGACGGCGTCTGTCTCGCTTTCGAGCCGCTCCTTCAGCACCGTCGCGAAGGCGTCCGGCTCGAGCCCCGGGCCGATCGGCGGGAGGCAGCTCAAGGTGATCGTTCCCGGCCTGTGCGCGACCGAGCGGCGCGGCCAGAACAGGCCCGAGTTCAACGCCACCGGTAGACACGGGATCTGCAGTGCGCGATAGAGGTGAACGACGCCGTAGCGATAGGCGGGCGGGGCGAGCGGCGCCCGGCGCGTGCCTTCCGGAAAGATGATGATCTGACGCCCTTCGGCCGCGGCGCGCCTTGCACGTTCCGTCATGCCTGCGAGCGCCTTGCTGCGCTTCCCCCGGTCGACGGGAATCTGGCCGAACTTCCAGAGGTACCAGCCGAACAGCGGCACCCAGAGGAGTTCGCGCTTCAGGATGAAGGTCGGGCGCTCGAACAGGCTGACGAGGCGAAGCGTTTCCCACGCCGACTGGTGCTTCGCCGCCACGAGCAGCGGTCCGTCCGGAATGTTCTCCCGCCCGCGGACATCCTCTCCGATGCCGCAGATGACCCGGTAGAGCCACAGCATGGATC
>JAEZEK010000402.1 GCA_023417735.1 Pseudomonadota bacterium
GCCGTAGAGACGTCCGTCCGCCGGCGCGAGATCCGCGGTCTGGCCGACGATCGCGCAGCCGACCTCCGCGACCGCCCGGCGAAACGCCTCGAGGCTCGGCTGGCTCCGGTACCCTGGAATGGAATCGAGCTTGTCGAGCGTCCCGCCGGTATGGCCCAGGCCGCGGCCGGCGATCATCGGGACCGCCCCGCCGCAGGCCGCGACGAGAGGAGCCAGCATCAGCGAGACGTTGTCGCCGACGCCACCGGTGGAATGCTTGTCCAGGATCGGCCGGTCGAGGTGCGACCAGTCGAGGACGGAGCCGGAATCCCGCATCGCCCCGGTGAGCGCGACGCGCTCGGCCATGTCCAGGTCGCGGAAGAAGACGGCCATGGCGAAGGCGGCGACCTGGCCCTCCCCGATCGAGCCGTCGGCGATCCCCGCCACGAACGAGCGGATCTCCCCGTCGGAGAGCCGGCCGCCGTCCCGCTTCCTGCGGATCACCTCCTGCGGCAGGAAGCTCATGGCCTCAGCACCCGTCCGCGGCATCCGTCCGGCCCTCGGCGAGCGCCGCCAGGAGCGCGTCGAGGAGCGCCGACGCGCCGAAGCGGAAGCGGTCCGGCGTTGCCCAGTCCGGCCCGAGGATCTCGTCGGCGAGCTGCAGGTAGACGGCGGCCTCCTCGACCGTCCGGATCCCGCCCGCGGCCTTGAAGCCGATGTCGCCGGCATATTCGGCGATGACCGCCAGCATGACCCTGGCAGCTTCCGGGGTGGCGTTCACCGGCACGGTGCCGGTCGAGGTCTTGATGAAATCGGCCCCGGCGCGGGCGGCGATCTCGGCGGCGCGCCTGATGAGGCGCTCCTCCTTCAGTTCCCCCGTCTCCAGGATGACCTTGAGGACCACGTCGGGCCCGATCGCTTCGCCGACGCGCACGATCTGCGCCTCGGCCGTCTGCGGCTCCGATCCCAGCAGCCGCCACGCCATCACCATGTCGATCTCGTCGGCCCCGGCTTCGACGACGGCAAGCGCCTCGCCGACGGCCGCGTCCACGTCGTCACGGCCTTGCGGGAAGTTCACCACCGCGGAAACCGAAACCGGTGCGCCGTCCAGGCGCTGCTTCGCCCGGGCGACGAAGCGCGGCCACACGCACACGGCGGCGACCGGCCCGTGCGGCGTCACGGCACGCTCGCACAGGCGATCGACATCGCCCGTCGTGCAGGCTTCGGAGAGGTCGGTGAGGTCGAGGCAGGCGAGCGCGCGTCTTGCATCGGCCTGCCGCTCGGCCGTCTTCATCCCCAATCCTCCAGCAGGCGCGTCAGGAGGCGGGCGAGCCTTTCTCCCCCTTCGGGCGCCCGATCCCTTGTCTCTTGGTGGGAGAGTTCCGCGCCGGTCATGCCGGCGGCGAGATTCGTGATCACCGAAAAGGCGATGACCCGCAAGCCGAGGAAGCGGGCGAGGATCACCTCCGGCACGGTCGACATGCCGACCGCATCGGCGCCGAGGACGCGGGCGGCCCGGATCTCGGCCGGCGTCTCGAAGGAGGGGCCCGAGAACCACATGTAGACGCCTTCGGCGAGCGCGAGGTCGAGCGATTCCGCAGCGTTGCGTGCCCGCCCGCAGAGTTCCGCGTCATACGCCCGGGTCATCCCGACGAACCGGTCGTCGCCCGGCTCGCCCACGAGCGGGTTGGCGGCCGTAAGGTTGATGTGGTCGGTGATCAGCATGAGCGACCCCGGCGGCATGTCCGCCCGGACGCTCCCGGCTGCATTGGTGAGGACCAGCGCCTCCGCGCCGAGCGCCTTCAGCGTCTCGAGGGCCGGGCGCATGCCGTCGGCGCGCCCCGTCTCGTAGAAGTGCGACCGGCCGGACAGGAGAGCGACCGGTATTCCGGCGACAGTGCCGAGCGCGAGCGTCCCCGCATGGCCGGAGACCGTGGGCTCCGGAAAGCCGGCGAGGTCGGCGTAGGGGATTTCCACGCGGTCGCTCAGTTCGATCAGGTCACCGAGCCCGGAGCCGAGCACGATCGCGAGCTTCGGAACGTGCCGGGACCGCGCCTCCACGAGGGCCGCATTGATGAGTGCGCTCATCCGCGGCCGCTCGAGAATGCGAGCGGCAGGAGGTCTCCGAGCCGGACGGTCTCCACCACCCCGCCGGAATCGCAGAGGTGAACCCTGGTGTCCGGCGTGCCGAACTCGGCGAGACGCTGGCGGCAGCCGCCGCAGGGCGTGACCCGATCCATCGTCGCGGCGACCACCGCGACCTCCTCGATCCGCCTTTCGCCGGCCATGACCATGTGCCCGATCGCGGTCGTCTCCGCGCACCACCCTTCGGGATAGGCCGCGTTCTCGACGTTGCAGCCCGCATGGATGGCCCCGGAGGCCGTCCGGATCGCCGCCCCGACCGGAAAGCGGGAATAGGGCGCGTGCGCCAGAGTCATGGCTGCGCACGCGGCTCTGAAGAGGTCGCTCGACGGCCCCGCCATCAATGCTCCTTGACACAAGGCACGCCGCGCACCCGCCGGCGGCGGCACGGCGGGAACGATGAAGCCGGCAAGCGGGGCGAGCGTCAATA
>JAEZEK010000465.1 GCA_023417735.1 Pseudomonadota bacterium
CGCCACGAGAACGGCCAGCGGCGACGCTTGCGGGCGCGCGCCAGCGCGACGAGTTCTTCGACATAGCCGGAGCCGACCGCCGGATCGAGCCGGTCGACCGGCTCCAGCGCCCAGTCGCGGTAGCCGAGCGGCTCCATGACCGGTGCGTAGCGCGGCCGGAAATGCTTCACGTCCTCCGCCGTGAAGTACCGCTTCCAGTTCTCTGCGGCGCCCGTTCGCTTGCGATGCGCGAAGCGGGTTTCGTCGGAGAGTTCGATGCGGCCGCAGCCGAGATAGGCGCCGAGCTCTGCGCGGTCGCCCGCAATGAAATCCTCGTAGCGCAGCACGAAGCTCGAATGGGTGGTGCCGGCGATGAACCGTCCGAGCGCCCTGTTCTTGCCGACGTCGGCGATCGCGCCCTTTCCGAAGATGGCCTCGCGCGCGCGCACGAGGTCGAGAACGGACACGCTTCGGGGCGAGGCTTCCTTTCGCCTCAAGAGGTCGAGCCAGCGGTCGCAGACGCCCGCGTCGTAGCCGGCATTGTCGATATGGCTCAGGATGAAGAAGTGCAGGCGGCTGATCAGCTCGTCGCGCGGATCGCGGACGACGAAGATGCGGCGGTCGAACTTCAAGGCGCATTCGTCGGCGACCACGCCGCGCCGAAGATGGGGGCGGTCGCTCCAGTGCTCGAAGAGGACCTTCACGACCACCCGCTTCGCCTTCAGCAGCCGGCGGTCCTGGAATGCTTCGATGGTGCGGGGTTCCGACACGTACCGATCCGCCCCGACCGCGCGCGCGATCGTCTCGGAGATGACGGTGGTGCCGGTGCGCGCGAGGCCGAGCACGAGGACGTTCAAGCGACCTCCCCTCGTGCTCGTCGTCGGAAGCGACGGATCCTCTTCGCTCACGCGACCTCAGGGTCGGCGAAGCCGCGCAGCGGCATGGCCGGGCTTCTCTTCAGCCAGTTGTCGGGAGCCCAGCGGGCGGCGCGATCCACGACGTGGAGGACCACGGCCTCGCGCGGCCGGCGGCTTCGATTGGGGGCCGATCCATGCGGAAGGAGCCCGTTCAGCACCACCAGCGTCCCGGCGCGGACTTCGAGCGCGACCGGCTGCCGCTCGTCCCAGTCGACATCGAAGAGCCGGGTCATCACGAGATCCTCGCCATCGTAGTGGAATCGCTCGCGAAGGCCGTCGCGATGCTCGCCGGGAAGCACGAAGAGGCACCCGTTCTCCCGGTCCGCATCGTCGAGCGCGAACCAGAACCCGACGACCGAGTCCGGCTCGGTGTGAAGGAAGCTCGCATCCTGGTGCAGGCCGACCTCTCCGCCGATGTGCGGCTGCTTGAAGACGACCATGGATTGCGCCAACCCGGGATCGCGAACCCCCAGATCCTCCGAAAGGGCCGCCAGCCGCGGGTCCCGGAAGAAACGCGCGAACACCGGGTCGAGGTCGTGCAATGCGTGGCCGATCTTGTTGAGCGCCCGCCGCTCGGGCACCTTCAGCGCGCCCTGCTCGTCGAATGCCTCCGGCTCGAGAAAGAACCGGATCTTGTCGCCGGAATCGCGGAAATACTCACCCCTCGCGAGATTTCCCCCGCTGCTCGGGAACGCCGACCGGACGAGCGCCGGGTCGAAGCTCTCGACGAGACGATCGATCCGGTCGCGAATGGCGCCGAGCTCCGCCGGCCGGACGAAGTCCTCGATCACGAGAAAGCCGTCGCGCTCCCAGGCGTCGTTCATCCCGATCGTCAGGTGACCGTCCGCCGGCGCGCGGAAACGCTGAACTGTCTGCACGCCGCAGAGATTACCCGCCCAGGTCGTCACATCAAGCTCGTACCGCACCGCATCGGCGGCAGGCCGAGATGCGCAGCGATCGTCTCCGCAACGTCGGCATAGGTGCTGCGCGCGCCCGCGGCCCGCCCCGCAATGCCGGGCCCGAACGCGAGCACGGGAATGTTCTCGCGCGTATGGTCGGTGCCGCGGAAGGTCGGATCATTGCCGTGATCCGCCGTCAGGACGACCAGATCGCCCGTCCGGAGGCGCGCGATGAGCTCCGGCAGCCGCCGGTCGAAGCCCTCCAGGCAGGCGGCATACCCCGCGACGTCGCGCCGGTGGCCGTAGAGCTGGTCGAAGTCGATGAAGTTGGTCACGACGAGGTCGCCTTCGCTCGCCTCCGCGGCGGCTGCGAGCGTGGCCTCGAACTGCGCCGCGTTGTCGGCCGCCTTGAGGACACGGGAGACACCCCGATTGCAGAAGATGTCCGCGATCTTGCCGACCGCGAACACGGAACGGCCGGCCGAAACCACGTCGTCGAGGAGCGTCGGCGCCGGCGGCGGGATCGCGAGATCACGCCGGTTCCCGGTCCGGCGGAATCCGGACGTTTCGTCGCCGGCGAAGGGGCGGGCGATGACCCGTCCGATCCGAAGCGGATCGCAGAGCCGCCGCGCGATGCGGCAGACCTCGTAGAGGCGCTCCAGGCCGAACGCGTCCTCGTGGGCTGCAATCTGCAGGACGGAGTCCACCGAGGTGTAGCAGATCGGCTTGCCCGTGCTGACGTGCTCGGCGCCGAGCTCCTCCAGGATCGTCGTCCCGGAAGCGTGCTTGTTGCCGAGGATGCCCGGCAGGCCGGCTTCCGCGATCAGCGCACGCGTCAGGGCCTCCGGAAGCGCCGGCACCTCGTCGGGAAAGTAGCCCCATGTGAACGGCACCGGCAGCCCGGCGAGCTCCCAATGGCCGGACTGGGTGTCCTTTCCGCGCGACAGCTCGCGGGCATGGGCCCAGATCGCCTCCGGCGCCGCGACCCGCGCGAGGCCCGCGGGATGCCGCCCGGTGGACGCTTCCGCCGCGCGGCCGATGCCGAGGCGGTTCATCGTCGGGATCGCGAGCGGGCC
>JAEZEK010000476.1 GCA_023417735.1 Pseudomonadota bacterium
CGCGGAGGAGGGGCGCGTGACCGGTCACGGGGGCGGTTTCGCCGCGCGATGGCGGCGGCTCGACGCTGTCATGCCGAAGCTGGTGCTCGCGCCGTCCTTCGCGGCGGTGCTCTTCTTCGTCTACGGCTTCATCCTGTGGACGGTCTACATCTCCTTCACGAAGTCCGGCGTCCTGCCGAACTACGATTTCGCGGGGCTGGTCCAGTACGAGCGGCTCTGGTCGACGCCGCGCTGGTACATCGCGCTGAAGAACCTGGCGATCTTCAGCTCGCTCTTCATGCTCGGCTGCACCGCGCTCGGCATCCTGCTCGCGGTGCTGCTCGACCAGCGCATCCGGATCGAGGGGACGCTGCGCACGATCTACCTCTACCCGATGGCGCTCTCCTTCATCGTGACGGGCACGGCCTGGAAGTGGATCCTCAATCCGGGCCTCGGCCTCGAGCGGGTGATGCACGACTGGGGCTTCGAGAGCTTCCAGTTCGACTGGCTCATCGACCGCGACATGGCGATCTACACGGTGGTGATCGCCGGCGTCTGGCAATCGTCGGGATACGTCATGGCGCTCTTCCTCGCCGGCCTGCGCTCGGTCGACGACGAGATCCTGAAGGCGGCGGCGATCGACGGCGCCGGGCCGGTTCGGACCTACACGCGCATCGTCCTGCCGATGCTCCGGCCGGTGTTCCTGTCCGCCTTCATCGTGCTCGCGCATCTCGCCATCAAGAGCTTCGACCTTGTGGTCGCGCTGACCGGCGGCGGGCCGGGGATCGCGACAGACCTGCCGGCGACGTTCATGTACGCCTATGCGTTCCAGCGCAGCGAACTGGGCCTGGCGGCGGCGAGCGCGGTGATGATGCTCGTCACGATCATCGCGATCATGGTGCCGTATCTTTATTCCGAGCTCCGCGGGGGGCCGAAGTGAGCCCGCGGGCGGAAGGTGGAGTCGTCCGCCCGTCCGGCATCGGCAGCCGTCTGCTCCGCTATCTCCTCTTCGCGATCCTCGGCCTCTTCGCGCTCTACTACCTGATGCCGCTCTTCGTGATGGTCGCGACCGCGCTGAAGCCGCTCGACGAGATCCGGACCGGAACGCTGATCAGCCTGCCGCGGGAGCCGACGCTCGAGCCGGCGCTGAGGGCGTGGGACTCCGCCTGCGTCGGGGTGCGCTGCGAGGGGCTGAAGCCGTTCATCTGGAACTCCGTCCTGATGGTCGTGCCGGCGGTGCTGATCTCGACCATGCTCGGCGCCTTCAACGGCTACGTGCTGACGAAGTGGCGCTTCCGCGGCGCCGACCTCGTGTTCGGCCTGATGCTGTTCGGCGCCTTCATCCCGTTCCAGGTCGTGCTGCTGCCGATGGCGCGGACGCTCGGGGCGCTCGGCCTCGCCGGCACGGTGACGGGGCTCGTGCTCGTCCACACCGTCTACGGCCTGGCCTTCACGACGCTGTTCTTCCGGAGCTTCTTCGTCAGCGTGTCCGACGGCATCGTGAACGCGGCGCGCATCGACGGCGCGGGCTTCTTCGGCATCTTCTTCCGCGTGCTCCTGCCGATGGCGCCGCCGGCCTTCGTCGTCACGATCATCTGGCAGTTCACGCAGATCTGGAACGATTTCCTGTTCGGCAGCGCCTTCACCGTCGGCGCCAGCAATCCGGCGACGGTGGCGCTCAACAACCTCGTCGCGAGCTCGACGGGGGTGAAGGAATACAACGTGGACATGGCGGCTGCGATCATCGCCGCCTTGCCGACGCTCGCGGTCTACGTGATCGCGGGCAAGTACTTCGTGCGCGGCCTCGCCGCCGGTGCGGTGAAGGGGTGAGCGATGGCCGGCGTGCGGCTCGAGAACGTCTGGAAGCGGTTCGGCGCGACGGAGGTGCTGAAGGGCATCAGCCTGGAACTGGAGCCCGGCGAGTTCGTCGTGCTCGTCGGCCCGTCGGGGTGCGGCAAGTCGACGCTCCTCAACCTCGTTGCGGGACTGGAGACGCTGAGCGGCGGCGACATCTTCATCGGCGACCGGCGCGTCAACGACGTACCGCCGCGCGACCGCGACATCGCGATGGTGTTTCAGTCCTACTCGCTCTACCCGACGAAGACGGTGCGCAAGAACATCGTCTTCGGCATGGAGACGCGGGGCGTCCCGCGCGCGAAGCAGGACGAGGCGGTCGCCGAGGTGACCGGGCTCCTCCACATCGAGCCGCTGCTCGACCGCAAGCCCGCGGCGCTTTCCGGCGGCCAGCGCCAGCGCGTCGCGATGGCGCGTGCGCTCGTCCGGCAGCCGGAGGTGTTCCTCTTCGACGAGCCGCTGTCGAACCTCGACGCCAAGCTCCGCATCGAGACCCGGACAGAGATCAAGAAGCTGCACCATCGCCTCGGCAAGACGATGATCTACGTCACGCACGACCAGATCGAGGCGATGACACTCGCCTCGCGCATCGCCGTGATGGATGCCGGCCACATCCGCCAGTTCGCCCCGCCCGAGGAGGTCTACGAGAGCCCGGTCGACCTCTTCGTGGCCGGCTTCATCGGCTCGCCGCCGATGAACATCGTGCGCGGCCGGGTGGTGCGGGAGAGCGGGCTCTTCATCGCGGTCCCCGGCGGGAAGGGCGAGTCGATCCGGTTCCCGGTGCCCGTGCGGCTCGCCGAGCGCGTGGCGCCCTACGAGGGGAAGGAGCTCGACCTCGGGCTTCGGCCGGAAGCGATCACGGGGGCGCGGAGCGGGGAGGGAGCGCGCGAGCTCTTCACGTTCGAGCGGCCGGTGGAGGTGGTGGAGCCGACCGGGCCCGACACGATGCTGGTCTTCGCACTCGGCGGCGGCGATGCGATCGCGCGGGTGCGGCCGGAGGAGGCGGTGGCGGAAGGCGCGCCGTTCCGCTTCGCGGCCAACATGGCGAAGGCCAAGCTCTTCGATCCGGAGACCGGCCGGAGGATCTGAGGCGCCGTGGCCCGTCTGCTGCGCGCCGCGAAGAACTGCGCCGCGTAAACACCTCGATAACCAGAGGGGCGCTCTGATCGCACCGGGACGAATCAACCTGCGGGAAGGAACTTGGATGACGGTCGGGCCAGAAGGTGACGCGGTCTCCGAGCGGGAGATCATCCGCGACGCGGGCGAGTGGGCGGCCGCGGCGCACAGCTGGCTGACGGCGGTCGTGAACGGCTCGCGCACCATGGGCGCGCAGGAAATGGGCGCGGGCGTCCTGCTCGATCGGATCGCGGTGCCGAGCGCGTTCCTGGACGCCTTCGTCGAACAGCTCGGGCTGCTCGCGCGCAACCTCGGCACGTTGAGCGACGAGGCGCCGGCGACGGAATCGGCCGCCGCGGATGGCCGCCTCGCAGCACGGGGCGGCGCGTCGGGCACGGGCTGCGAGATCATTCCCTTCGTCGCGCGGTAGCGAACGCGCCCGTACGGCACCGCGCGGGCTTGCCGATTCCCGAGCCAACTGCTGTATGCACTTGCGTTCCGCTGGGCACAGCCTCCGTCCGCGGGCGGGTCGCCGTGCCCGACCCGTCGGCAGAGTGCGGTTGGGCTGCCCGCGCGGCCGCAGGCGAGTGACGCGAGCCCGGCAACGGCAAGGAGATCCGCAAGAATGAACGACGCTCCCGCTCCGGTGCAAACGGGATCGGCCGATGCGCCGGCCTATGTCCATCTCGCCCGCGCCTTCGCCGCCGAGGGCGTGGAAACGCTCTTCACGCTGATGGGCGACGGCAACATGCACTGGGCCACGGCGCTTTCCGAAGAGCCCGGCGTGCGCGCCTACCACGTCCGGCACGAGCACTGCGCCGCCGCGATGGCGATGGGCTACGCCATCGCGAGCGGCAAGGTCGGCGTGGCCTCGGTGACGTGCGGGCCGGGCCTGACGCAGCTCAGCACCGCGCTCGCCACCGCCGCTCAGGCACGCGTGCCGCTCGTCGTCTTCGCCGGCGACGTCCCGATCGACGCGAGCTTCTACAACCAGCGCATCGACCCGGCGCCGGTCGTCGCGGCGACCGGGGCCCATTACGTTTCGGCCGGCAGCAAGAAACGGATGGTGGAGCTCGTCCGGGAGGCCTTCTACGTCGCGCGGACGGAAAGGCGCCCGGTCGTGCTCGGCGTCCCGTACGATCTCCAGAAGCAGACCCTGCCGGTCCCCCACGAATATGTCCCGTCGGCTGCGTTCATCCCCGACACGAAGCCGCGCACGCCGCACCCGGCGGACCTCGAGCGGGCGGCCGCGGCGATCGCCGCGGCGGAGCGCGTGATCGTGGTCGCCGGC
>JAEZEK010000392.1 GCA_023417735.1 Pseudomonadota bacterium
TTGTCGAACGCCTCCTGGCCCGAGCGCAGGAACACGTAGCGCTCGCCGTTGCGGGGATATTCGAGGTCGACGTTCTTCCTGAACGCATCCTCGCCGCCGAAATACTCGACCATCACGGAATGATCGATGACGAGGTCGACCGGCACGAGCGGGTTGATGCGGCGCGGATCGCCGCCGAGGCTCGTGGTCGCGTCGCGCATGGCGGCGAGGTCGACCACCGCCGGCACCCCGGTGAAATCCTGCATGAGCACGCGGGCCGGGCGATAGGCGATCTCGCGATCCGAGGAGCGCGTCTCGAGCCACGCCGCGACGGCGCGGATGTCGTCCGCCGTCACCGTGCGGCCGTCCTCGTAGCGCAGGAGGTTCTCCAGGAGCACCTTGAGCGAGAAGGGCAGGCGGGATATCCCCGGCAGGCCGTTCTTCTCCGCTTCGGTCAGCGAGAAATAGTCGTAGCTTTTGCCGCCGACGTCGAGCGTCCGGCGCGCGTTGAACGTATCGAGCGATTTGGTCACGCTTGGCTCCTCAGGCACGGTCCGCCGCGCCCGCTGGCCGCCAGTCGAGGCAGGCGTGGCGCCGTTGCGCGGTCGAGATCTCCGGGTGATCCCGGCGTGGAGGAGCGCCTACCATCGCCGGGTTGCCCGGCTTATAGGGGATTTCGTGAACGGAAACCAGACCATCCCCGGCCCGGAAGCCACCTTCTTGCCCGAATCGACCGCGCCGATGCCGCCGCTCCCGGCCATGACTCTGCTCGGAGAGGATCTCTCGTGCGAGAGGGGCGGCCGGAGGGTGTTCACCGCCGTCGATTTCGCGGTCGGGCCGGGGGAGATCCTGGCGCTGCGGGGCCCGAACGGGGCGGGAAAATCGAGCCTCCTCAGGATGGTCGCCGGGCTCATCCGGCCGGTCGCCGGCCGGCTCGTCTTCGCCGGCGTGGACGACGAGGTCGGGCGGCTTCACTATTTCGGGCATCTCGATGCGTTGAAGCCGGCGCTGACGCTCCGGGAGACCCTGTCCTTCTGGCTCTCCGTCTATGGCGGACCGGGCGACGACGATGCGATCTTCGCGGCTGCGGCCCGGACCGGCGTCGATCACGCCCTCGACCTGCCCGTCGGCGTGCTCTCGGCCGGGCAGCGCCGCCGCGCGGGGCTTGCCCGCCTCGCGCTCGCCGCTCGCCCGCTGTGGCTGCTCGACGAGCCGACGAGCGCGCTCGATCGTCAGGGCGAGGCTCTCGTCGGCGAGATGATCGCCGATCAGATCAGCCGGGGCGGGTCCGTGATCGCGGCGACGCATCTCGACCTGCCGGTGGGCGTGACGCGCACGCTCACGCTGGGTGCCGCCTGATGGGTTCCTTTCCGTCGGTCCTCGGCCAGACGCTGCGCCTCAGCCTGCGCGCCGGCGGCGGCGCGATCATCGGGCTGGTGTTCTTCCTCGCCGTCATCACCGTCATCCCCTTCGGCGTCGGGCCCGACCTCAACCTGCTCGGACGGATCGGTCCGGCGATCCTCTGGATCGGGGCTCTGCTCGCCTCGCTGCTCGGCCTCGAGCGCCTCTTCGCCGCCGACCGGGAGGACGGCACGCTCGACCTCTTCATCGTCTCCGGCGAGCCGCTCGTCGCTTTCGTGCTCGGCCGCGCCTTCGGCCACTGGCTCGCCACCGGCCTGCCGCTGGTGCTGGCCGCGCCGGTGCTGGGGCTCCTCCTCAACGTCGATCCGATCGCGCTCGCCGCGGTCACGCTCACGCTCCTGGTCGGCTCGCCGGCGCTCACCCTGATCGGCGCCGTCGGCGCGGCGCTCACCGCCGGGCTGCCGCGCGGCGGGACGATGATCGCCGTCCTCGTCCTCCCACTCGCCGTACCGGTCCTGATCTTCGGCGTGACCGCGACGAACGGCGCGATCTCCGATCCGGAGCCGTTCACCGCGCCGTTCCTTCTCCTTACGGCCGGGACGCTCATGGCGGCGGTCCTCGCGCCCCCGACCGCCGCCTTCGCGTTGCGGCTCGGGCTGGAATGAAGCGCGCCGGTTTCGCCGCATTGCGGGCACGGGCGGCGCTCGCTATTTGAAGCCGCGATGTGGAGCCTGACGCAACTCGCGAACCCGACGCGGTTCCTCGGCCTTTCCGGGCGCATCCTGCCCTGGCTCGCCGCAGCGAGCGTGGTGACGCTCGCGGCCGGGCTCTATCTCGCCTTCTTCGTCGCGCCGGCCGACTACCAGCAGGGCGACAGCGTCCGGATCATGTTCATCCACGTGCCGGCCGCATGGCTCGCAATGTTCTGCTACAGCCTGATGGCGGTGTCGGCGCTCGGAACCCTCGTCTGGCGCCATCCGCTCGCCGACGTCTCGGCCAAGGCGGCGGCTCCGATCGGCGCGGCCTTCACCTTCATGGCCCTCGTCACGGGCTCGCTCTGGGGCAAGCCGACCTGGGGCACCTGGTGGGTGTGGGACGCGCGGCTCACCTCGGTGCTCGTGCTCTTCATCATGTATCTCGGGCTGATCGCCCTCTGGCGCGCCTTTGACGAGCCCGCAAGGGCAGGACGGATCGTCGCGGTCCTGATCCTCGTCGGCTTCGTGAATATCCCGATCATCAAGTTCTCGGTCGATTGGTGGAACACGCTGCACCAGCCGGCGAGCGTCTTCCGCATGGACGGGCCGACGATCCACCCGACCATGCTCTGGCCGCTGATCGTGATGGCCGTGGGCTTCACGTTTCTGTTCCTGACGCTGCACCTCGCCGCCATGCGCGCCGAGATCTTCAGGCGGCGCCTGCGCACCGCGCAGCTCGTCGCCGCCCACCGGCGCCCGGTCGAGAGCGGCGCGACCGCGATGCAGGGCGGCCTATGACGCATCTCGGCTACGTTCTCGGCGCCTATGCCGTCGCCGCCGCGGTGATGCTCGCGCTCGTCGCGTGGGTGACGATCGACCATCGGGTGCAGAAGAAGCGGCTCGCGCGGCTCGAGGCGGAGCGGGCGCAGCGCGGTGCGCCGGGCCGGCTCACATGAGCGAAGCCCGGACGGACACGTCCGCGGAGGCCGCGGCGAGGGCGGACCGCCGCTCGCGGCGGCTCTGGCTGCTCCTGCCCCTCTTCGGCTTCCTGGCGATCGCCGCCCTCTTCTTCTTCCGCCTCGGGGCGGGCGATGCCTCGCGGATCCCGTCCGCCCTCATCAACAAGCCGGTGCCGAACTTCGTCCTCCCGGCGATCGAAGGCACGGACGGGCCGGGCCTCAGCCACGAGATGCTCGCCTCCGGCGTCTTCGTCGTGAACATCTGGGCGTCCTGGTGCGCGCCGTGCCGAGCCGAGCACCCGCTCCTGATGGAGCTCGCGCAGGACAACCGGTTCAAGGTCGTCGGCATCAACTACAAGGACGTGCCGGAAAACGCCCGGCGGTTCCTCGGCGCGCTCGGCGATCCGTTCGACCTCATCGGGGCCGACAGGGAGGGCCGGGCAGCGATCGACTGGGGCGTCTACGGCGTTCCGGAAACCTTCGTCGTCAAGGACGGCGTGATCGTCCACAAGTTCATCGGCCCGCTCTCGCCCGAGGCGCTCCGCGTCGATCTCATGCCGTCGCTCGAGCGGGCGCTCGGCGCCGCCCCGACCTCTTAACCGTTCGCTAACCATAGCGGCGAGCCTGCGTGGAAGCCGCGCGGCGCGACTCCAAATGGGGGCGATGATCGATCGGTACATTTCGGCGGGCCGGCGCGACGGCCATGACTGAGCCGGTGTTCGGCAAGCGCGGGCGCGAGCAGATCTGGAGCCGGCTGAAGGGCCACATCGTCCTCGAAGCCTCCGCGGCCAGGCTCGGGGTCGTTCTGCTCTTGCTCTTGCTGGTCGCGCTGCTCGTGTTCCTCGACATGGTCGCGATCATCCGGAACCCCGACGTGGTTCGGCTCTGGACGGCTCCCGCCGCCATCGAGGCGGCATTCGCCACCGTGCCGAGCATTCTCCGCCTGCTCTTCCTTGGCGGCATGCTGGCGACTGCGGCGGGCCTCGCATGGCGTGCGGCCCGAATGCTCCTGAACCCGGAGCCGGTTGTCGTCGGCGATCAGACCAAGCTGATCGTTCGCACGGGCGGGAACGAAGCGACGGTGCTGTGGAGCGAGATCGTCGCCATCAGGAGCCGCCTCGGCAGCGTGCATCTCGACGTCGAGGAGCGTGCCAGAGGCCTCGGTGCCGACCGCAGGGCGGCGCGCAAGGTGACGCTCGCCATCCCGGCCCTGTTCATGAAGGGCGGCGTCGGCGGCACGATGGAAACCCTGCTCGGTGCCCGTCAGACCGCCGAACGTCACGGCAACGCCGCGGCTAGGAGCGCTCTTCGAGAGCGTGCCGGCTGATCAGCGGCATCTGGCTCAGCGTGAACGCGATGGTCAGCGGCATGATGCCGAAGACCTTGAACGAAACCCAGAAATCGGTCGAGAAGTTGCGCCAGATCACCTCGTTGAGGATCGCGAGCGCGAAGAAGAAGAGGCCCCAGCGCATCGTCAGCTTGCGCCAGCCCTCGTCGTCGAGCCGGAACACGGAATCGAGCACGTAGCCGAGCAGCGGCCGCCCGAATGCCAGCCCGCCGAGCAGGATCGCGCCGAACAGGCTGTTCACGATGGTCGGCTTCATCTTGATGAAGACGTCGTCCTGGAGGAGCAGCGTCAGCCCGCCGAAGACCACCACCACCACGCCCGTCACGACCGGCATGACGGCGAGCCGCCGCGTCAGCCACCAGGAGACGCTGAGCGCGATCAGCGTCGCCACCATGAAGGTGCCGGTGGCGGCATAGATGTTCCAGCGCGCGTTCACGAAGAAGAAGATGACGAGCGGACCGAGCTCCAAAGCGAGCTTCAGGAACGGGTTGATTTCGGGTTTGCCCGGCTCGTTCGGACCCTTCTCGAAGGCGTTCATGCGTCGAGCCCCGCGATCGCCTTGGCGAAATCGTCGGCGGAAAACGGCTGGAGGTCGTCGACCTGCTCGCCGACGCCCACGAAATGGACCGGCAGGCCGTGCTTGGCCGCGATTGCGACGAGGATTCCGCCGCGGGCCGTGCCGTCGAGCTTCGTCATCACCAGGCCGGTCACGCCCGCTTCGCGGCCGAAGACCTCCACCTGCGACATCGCGTTCTGGCCCGTGGTCGCGTCGAGCGTGAGCAGCACCGCATGCGGCGCGCTCTCGTCGTGCTTGCGGATGACGCGGATCACCTTGGCGAGCTCGCCCATCAGCTCCGCCTTGTTCTGGAGCCGGCCGGCCGTGTCGATGATGAGCACGTCCTCGCCGGCCTTCTTCGCCTCGACCATGGCGTCGAAGGCGAGGCCCGCGGCATCGGAGCCGGTCTCCCGCGCGATCACAGGGCTTCCCGTCCGCTCGCCCCAGATCTTGAGCTGCTCGATCGCCGCCGCGCGGAAGGTGTCGCCGGCGGCCAGCATGACCGAATGCCCGGCGGCGCGGTACTTGGCCGCGAGCTTCCCGATCGTCGTCGTCTTGCCAGACCCGTTGACGCCGACCATCAGGATCACGAACGGCTTGCGGCCCGGCTCGAGCGCGAGCGGCTTGGCGACGGGCGCGAGCACCCTGGCCACCTCGTCGGCCAGCACCCTTCGCACCTCGGCATCCGTCACCTGGCGGTCGAAGCGGTCGCGCCGGAGCGCCTCGGTGATCCTGGTGGCGGTCGGGACGCCCAGATCGGCCTGGATCAGGATGTCCTCGAATTCCTCCAGCGTATCCTCGTCGAGGCGCCGCTTCGTGAACACCCCGGTGATGCCGGACGTCAGCGACAGCGACGATTTGGACAGCCCCGATCGCAGGCGCTGGAACCAGCCCGACCGCTCCGTCACGGCGGGCTGCGGCTCCGGCGCCGCCTCCAAGAAGGGCGGCGGGGTGACGACGGCCTCGGTCGGCATCTGCTCGAGCGCGGCCGCCGAATCGGGCGCGGCCTCGGCGAGCGGCT
>JAEZEK010000395.1 GCA_023417735.1 Pseudomonadota bacterium
GCGGGCAGCCGCTCGAGCTTCGTCAGGCGCAGCGTGTCGCCACGCTCGCCCACGCCCAGGACGCGGAGCCCGCGCGCACCGGCGACCGACCGCACCCTGGCCGATTCGGCCTCGTCGGCATCGACGACGACCGCCGCCGCCTCCGGCAGCACGGTATCGAACAGCCGGAGCTTGGCCCCAAGATAGGCCTCGAGCGTCTCGTGGTAGTCGAGATGGTCGCGGGAGAGATTCGTGAACCCGCCCGCGGCGAAGCGCACGCCGTCCAGCCGGCGCTGCTCCAGGCCGTGGCTGGACGCCTCGAGCGCGAGGTGCGTGATGCCGTCCTCGGCGAGGTCTGCGAGCATCTCGTGCAGGCCGACCGGGTCGGGCGTGGTGAGGCTGCCGCCCGCCGTCGCGCCCGGGGCGACGAGGCCAATCGTGCCGAGGCTCGCGGCCCTCAGCCCGGCGTGCTCCCAGATCTGGCGGAGGAACACCGTGACGGAGGTCTTGCCGTTGGTGCCGGTGACGGCGACGACGGTTCCCGGCTGCGATCGGTAGAAGCGCGCCGCGGCAAGGGCCAGTGCGCGCCGGACGTCGGGCACCCG
Organism: Pseudomonadota bacterium; assembly: GCA_023417735.1. Classification (GTDB taxonomy): domain Bacteria; phylum Pseudomonadota; class Alphaproteobacteria; order Rhizobiales; family Afifellaceae; genus Propylenella. The sequence continues at coordinate 585 of JAEZEK010000395.1, forward strand.
GATCACCGGCACGCCCACCTCGCCCTCGATCGTCTGGCCTTCGCCGATGAGGATCGCTGCCGCCCCGGCACGAACAGCCTGGGGCACGAAGCGGGCGCCGTCGGCACGTGTTCCGGGCACGGCGACGAACAGCGTGCCGGGGCCGACCTTCCGGCTGTCCGCGGTCAGGCCCAGGATCGGAAGGTCGGCGGCCTCGCCCGTCGCGAGACCCTGGTCGACAAGCCCGCCGAGCGGGCGCGGCGGGCTCTTCCGCATGCGGACGACCGGCCTAGAGGGCGGAAGCCAGAGCCATGGCCGGCTCTTCCTCGGGGTCGATGAGGAGCGGCTCGACGCCGAGCATCGGCGCGATCCTCCGGATGATCCCGGCGACCGCGGGCGCGGTGTTCAGGCCGGCCGTCGCACCGATCCCCGGCTTCTCGGGCTCCGGCTCGTCGAGGACGACGAGGACGAGGTAGCGCGGATCGTCCATGGGGAAGCCGGCGAGGAAGGCATTCCGGCGCTTGCTCGAGGAATAGCGCCCGTTCACGACCTTCTCGGCCGTCCCCGTCTTGCCGCCGACGCGATAGCCGGCAACCGAGGCGCGCTTGCCCGACCCCTTGATCACGTTCAGCCTGAAGAGATGCCGCAGATAGTCGCTCGTCTCCGGCTTCAGCACCCGGTGCGCGACCTTCATCGCCTCCTCCTCGGTGCGCGGCAGGAAGGTCGGCGGGACATAGACGCCGCCGTTGATGAGGGCCGCGCCTGCTGCCGCCGTCTGGAGCGGCGAGACCGAGATGCCGTGGCCGAACGCCATCGTCACCGACGAGATCTTGCTCCAGGGCAGCTTCGGGACGATCGGCGCGCCGGTCTCGGGCAGTTCCGTCCTCAACTCCGACAGGAAGCCGAAGCGCGAGAAGTAATCCCTCTGCACGTCGGTGCCGGCCTTCAGGACCATCCGCCCCGTCCCGATGTTCGACGAGTAGATGAACACTTCCGGCACCGTCAGCCACCGCCTCTTGCCGTGGAAGTCGTTGATGCGGAAGCCGCCGATCGCCAGGCCGGACGTTGCGTCGAAGGACTCGTTGATGCGGGCCGCGCCCGAATCGAGCGCCATCGCCGCCGTGAAGCCCTTGAAGGTGGAGCCCATCTCGAACACGCCGACGGTCGCCCGGTTCATCCGGTCCTTGTCGAGCACCTGCGCCCGGTCGTTCGGGTCGTAGTCGGGCAGCGAGCTCATGCCGACCACCTCGCCGGTGCGCACGTTCATGACGATGCCGATCGCGGCGATCGCGTGATAGCGCGTCATGGCGTCGGCCAGTTCGTTTCGGATCGCGTGCTGGACCCTGAGGTCGGTCGCGAGCCGCACCGGCTCGAGCGCCCGCTGCGTCGCGAAGCCGGCGGCGGCGAGGTCGTTCAGGTAGGAGCTGTCGATGTAGCGCTCGATGCCGGCAATGCCCTGGTTGTCGACATTGACGGCGCCGAGGATGTGCCCCGCGGTCGGCCCGCCGGGGTAGAAGCGCTTGTTCTCGACGCGGAACCCGACCCCGGGAATTCCGAGGCTGTGGACCTGCTGCTGCTGGCGCGGGGTGATCTCGCGCTTCAGGTAGAGGAAGGCGGCGTTGGTGGCGAGCTGCCGGCGCAGGCGGTCGCGGTCGAGGTCGGGAAATACCGTCGCGAGCTGCTCGCTCGCCTCGTCAGGATCGACGATGCGGCGCGGCTCGGCGAACAGCGACGCCGTCTTGATGTCGGTCGCGAGCGTCTCGCCGTTGCGGTCGACGATGTCCGGCCGCGACACGGATGCGCTCTGTGCGAACGCGCCCGGCCCGTCCTTCCAATCCGCCGAGGCGACGCCGAGCACCGTCAGGCGGAGCGCGAGAGCACCGTAGAGCAGGCCGAAGCCGGCAAGGACCAGGAGGACGCGGGCCCTGCCCTGCCGCTCGCCCTGGCGGGCGCCTCCGGCGGCGGCGCCGAGCGCCCGCCTTGCATGGCGCCAGGCCGTTACGGGAGGTTGAATGGTCACTGCGCGGCCCCTCCTGAGGTGTCGAACAGCGCGGCGAGCGCGTCCTTGTCGTTCATGGTTGCGCCTTCGAGGAGCGCGGCGAGCGCGTCCTTGTCCTCCGATTTCGGCCCGGCCGGCCGGAACGGCAGATCCTCGATGGTGACGAGCTGCTTCGGGTCGAGCGGCTTCAGCCCGAGCTGCTCGCCATGCCGGTCGACCAGCTCCTGGACCCGGCTTGGCTGAACGAGGTAGCTCCACTCCGCCTTGAGAAGGGACAGCGTCTCGCGCTCCGAATCGAGCTGCCGCTGCAACTGCGCGGTCCGATCGGCAATGGCTTCTGCCCGGTACTTCACCTGGAAGACGAAGACTGCGGCACCAGCCGCAGCGATTGCCGAGACGAGCTGTAACCAGCGGATCATTGGTACGCCTCCGGGCCGGGGATCGAGAGCTGCGGCACGCCGAGCGCGGCCATGTCGAGGGAATGGGCGAGCGCGGCCGTCCGGGACGCCGCCCGCAGCCGCGCCGAACGCGCCCGCGGGTTGCGTTCGATCTCGGCCTCTCCGGGCTCGACCGGCTTGCGGTTGAGGAGCGAGAAGCTCGGCTCGGGGCCGCTCACGAGCGGCCCGTGGCGCGACCCCTGGTTCAGGCGGCTGCGCTCCTGCATGAAGCGCTTCACGATCCGGTCCTCGAGCGAGTGGAAGGTCACGACGACGAGCCGCCCGCCCTCGCGCAGCACGGCCTCGGCGGCCGCGAGGCCCCGGGCGAGCTCCTCGAGCTCGCGGTTGACGAAGATGCGGAGCGCCTGAAACGTGCGCGTCGCCGGATGGATCCGCTGCGGGCCCGGGCGGCCGATCGCGCGCTCCACGACGTCCGCGAGCCGCCGCGTCGTCTCGATCGGCGCCTCGCTCCGCGCCGCCTCGATCGCGCGCGCCACGCGGCCGGCGTGACGCTCCTCGCCCAGCTTTCCGATGATGGCGGCGAGATCCCGCCATTCGGCCCGGTTCACGACGTCGGCCGCGCTCGGCCCATCCTGTCCCATGCGCATGTCGAGCGGGCCGTCCTTGCGGAACGAGAAGCCGCGCTCGGCCTGGTCCAGCTGCATGGACGAGACGCCGATGTCGAGGACGACGCCGTCGACCGGCGCGAAACCCTGCGCCGCCGCGTGGGCATCCAGATCCGAGAACCGTCCTTCCACCAGAATCAGTCGGTTAGCGTACTTTTCTCTTATACGCTCTCCTGCGGCTATGGCACCCGGATCGCGATCGACGGCGAGCACCGTCCCGCCCCGCTCGAGGATCCCGAGGCTGTACCCGCCGGCGCCGAAGGTGCCGTCGACGTAGCGCCCGCCCGGCGCCACCGCGAGCACCTCGAGGACTTCGGGCAGGAGGACAGGCAGGTGGCGGGCCGGTCCGCCAGCACCCTCTTGCGAGGGGCGGCCCGCCGTCACGCCTGCTCTCCCGCGCCCGAATGACCCGGATTGTTGCGGCCGAGGCCGCGCGTCACCGACCGCAGATGCGCGCGCGCCTCCTTCTGGCGCGCCTCGAAGCGCTCCGGCGCCCAGATCTGGAACTTGTAGCCCTGCCCGACGAACGCCACCGCATCCGCGATCCCGGCATGGGCGCGGAACTCCTCCGGCAGCACGATGCGGCCGTCCTGGTCGATCTTCAGGATCCGGCTCTCGCCATAGAACGCGGTCGAGAGGATCTCGTGCTCCTCCGAAAACGTCTCGAAAGCCGAAAGCCGGCTCGCGATCGCCTCCTGGAGCCGCTGCCCGCCGCCGTCGACGGCCGGCTGGTCGAGCGCCGGATAGCAGTAGAGGCCATCCTGGCCCTCGCGGGCGAGCACGGAACGGAAGGGCGCCGGAACCGACACTCGACCCTTCTGGTCGAGCCGGTTCGTAAAGGTCGCCACGAAGCCGTCCATTCCGCATTGCACCCCCACATGCCCGCCCGCTGCCCAACTCACGCATGCGGCCGGACCGCCCCATCACCGCTGCAGGTCCCCGCGCCGGACCGGCGGCCGGAGCCGGACGGAGGCGCAGGAGCCCCGCTCATGGGACAGTCTGGAGGTATCATGGGATGGTATGGGCGTCAATGGAACGCGCCTGATTTCCGCCCTAATCGGACGTGTCTTGTTCTTCCGGCAACACCACAATACTGTCGCCCAAGCACAAGAATCTCTTACCAAATCCTTGATGAAACCCGTTGCGCCGGAAAATCCCGTGTGGCTTGACCGCCTGCCGCCGGGCGAGCCGATGGTCCCGATCGAGCGCAGGCCGTCGCCGAATTCGGGGGCACGGGCATGCGGGCCCACGGACCTCCTGCTCGTCCATTACACGGGCATGCCGGACGCGGAGCAGGCGCTCGACTGGCTGTGCAACCCCGCGAGCGGCGTTTCCTGCCATTTCTTCGTGTTCGAGGACGGCCGCATCGTGCAACTCGTGCCGGAGAGCGGGCGCGCCTGGCATGCCGGCGCCGCGCGCTGGGCCGGCGAGAGCGACGTCAATTCCCGCTCGATCGGGATCGAAGTCGCCAATCCGGGCCATGACGGCGGCTCGCCGCCCTTTCCCGAGCGGCAGATCGAGGCGCTGACCGCGCTGTGCCGGACCCTGGTGGGGCGCCATCCCATACCGCCCCGGAAGGTGCTCGCCCATTCCGACGTCGCCCCCGGCCGGAAGCGCGATCCGGGCGAACGCTTTCCCTGGGCTCGTCTCGCCGCCGCCGGCATCGGCCACTGGTGCGAGCCGGTGCCGATCGACGGCGGCCCTGCGCTCGGTCCGGGGGCGAGCGGCG
>JAEZEK010000133.1 GCA_023417735.1 Pseudomonadota bacterium
CCCCTACACGCGGATGCTGCTCGCAGCCGAGCCGACCGGCACGAAGGCGCCGGTGCCGAAGAACGCGCCGATCCTGCTCGAAGGCCACAATGTCGGCGTGCGTTTCCATCTTCCCGGCGGGTGGCTCGGCGGCGGCGGGTTCGAGCTGAAGGCGGTCGACGGCGTCACGCTCGCGCTGCGCAAGGGCCAGACGATCGGCATCGTCGGCGAATCGGGGTCGGGCAAGTCGACGCTCGGCCGAGCGCTTCTCAGGCTCCTGCCCTCGGAGGGCGTCATCCGCTTTGAGGGCCAGGACCTCCGCGCGATCGACCTCAAGCGCCATCCGAAGCTCCGGCGCGAGCTGCAGATCGTGTTCCAGGACCCGTACGGTTCGCTGTCGCCGCGCATGACGGTCGGGCAGATCGTCACGGAAGGCCTGCTCGTGCACGAGCCCGCCCTGTCGCGTGGGGAGCGCGACCGCCGCGCCATCGCCGCGCTCGAGGAGGTCCAGCTCGAGCCGGCGATGCGGAACCGCTACCCGCACGAATTCTCCGGCGGCCAGCGCCAGCGCATCGCCATCGCGCGCACCATGATCCTGAAGCCGCGCGTCGTGGTGCTCGACGAGCCGACTTCGGCGCTCGACCGCTCCGTCCAGAAGGAGATCGTCGAGCTGTTGCGCGCGCTGCAGCGCGCCCACGACCTCTCCTACCTCTTCATCAGCCACGACCTTGCGGTGGTCCGCGCGCTCGCCGACGACGTCATGGTGATGAAGGGCGGCCGGGTGATCGAGCACGGGCCGGCCGAGCACCTTTTCGAGCACCCGCGCGAGCCCTACACGCGGGCTTTGCTGGAAGCCGCCTTCGGCGGCCGCATATCGGGCAGCCTCGAGGCGGACGGAGAGGTCCCGGAGGGCTTCGGGCGTCCGTCGGACCCGGAGGGCCTCAGATGATCTCGCCGGCGTAGTCGCCGTAGTCGATCGTCAGCTCCTCGCGCGCCCCGATCGCCCGCCGCGCGACGAGGCACAGCGTTTCGGTGTTCTCGTCGATGAAGAAGTCGCAGCTCGGATCGGGGTCGTGGTTGAGGAACGACATCGGGCCGATCGCCAGCGCGCACCAGGGCGCCGGATCGTGCGCCTCGCCGTCCTTCAGGTAGAAGACGTAGTCCTTCATGGAGGTGCGCCGGACGAGCTCGACCTCGTCGGGGGAGAAGATCATGATCGGGCACCTGCCGATCACGTCGCCGCGCGCGGCTGGCCGGGTGCTGAAGCAGCCCTCGCCATGGAGTTGCGACTGCGCGATCGCCAGGCCCATGTCCTCACCCGCTCGTCTTGCTCTCCGGCAGCATCGTGCAGAATGGCTTCCGCCGACAAGCGTTCCCGAATGATTCACTTGAACGGAACGGCGCCTGAATGCTTCGCCGGCACAGCGTGCTTGCTGCGGGGTCCGCGGGCCGAGAGGCGTCGGGTGCAAGCGATGCAGTCACGGCAGGACGATCGCGCGCCGCTCGCCCGTTACATCTGCGTGAGCGGCACTGATCCGGGCTCGACCCGATCCCCATATCCGCACTACTCAGGACACCCGACCCTGCCGTTGGAGTGGACCGATGATGACGAAACGCCTGTTCCTCGGAGGCAGCCTCGCCGCGCTCGGCGCCGCCGCCGTCGCGGTGCTCGGACGCGGGCGGGAGGCGGGCGCCGCTCCCGCGGAGCGCTTCGAATTGATGCGTTCGGAGGCGGAGTGGCGGCAGATCCTCACGCCGGCGCAGTATCGCGTTCTCAGGGAGGAGGGTACCGAGCCGGCCGGCTCGAGCCCGCTCAACGCCGAGAAGCGGGCCGGTCTGTTCCACTGCGCGGGTTGCGACCTGCCCGTCTATTCCTCCGCGGCGAAGTACGAGAGCGGCACCGGCTGGCCGAGCTTCTGGGAATCGCTGCCGGACGCGGTGCGCACGAAGGAGGACCGCAGCTTCTTCATGCGCCGGACCGAGGTTCACTGCCGGCGCTGCGGCGGCCATTTCGGCCACCTCTTCGACGACGGTCCGCCGCCGACCGGCAAGCGGCACTGCCTCAACGGCCTGGCGCTGACATTCGTCCCCGGACCGGCCGATCCCGCGGCCGGCTGACCGGCACGCACGCGGCGGCGCCGCCAAGCCGCCAGTTCATGGCAGCCATTCGGCCCGCCTCTGTGGCGCGGCGCGGGCGATCGCGTTAAGGGGGGCGCGATCGCACACGCCGGGGGAAACGCATGGCCGGAAAGAGCTACGACGTCATCGTGATCGGGGCAGGGCCGGGGGGCTACGTCGCCGCCATCCGCGCCGCGCAACTCGGGTTCCGCACGGCCGTGGTCGAGAAGTCCCATCTCGGCGGCATCTGCCTGAACTGGGGCTGCATCCCGACCAAGGCCCTGCTGCGCTCCGCCGAGGTCTATCACCTGATGAGCCACGCCGCCAATTACGGCCTCAGCGCCTCCGGCGTCGGCTTCGACATCGGGGCGGTGGTGAAGCGCTCCCGCGGCGTCGCCTCGCAGCTCTCCAACGGCGTCGGCTTCCTCATGAAGAAGAACAAGATCGACGTGATCTGGGGCGCCGCGAAGCTCGCCGGCGAGGGCAAGGTCACCGTGTCGGCGGCCGAGAACCCGCCGAAGGGCGCGCTCGGCGCGGGCGACTACGAGGCCGCGAACATCATCGTCGCCACCGGCGCGCGGCCGCGCGCGCTGCCCGGGCTGGAACCCGACGGCCGGCTCGTGTGGACCTATTTCGAGGCGATGGCGCCTCAGGCCATGCCGAAGTCGCTGCTCGTCGTCGGCTCCGGCGCGATCGGGATCGAGTTCGCGTCGATCTACCGCTCGCTCGGCGCCGAGGTGACGGTCGTCGAGATCCTGCCGCAGATCCTGCCGGTCGAGGATGCCGAGATCGCGGCCCATGCCCGCAAGCGCTTCGGGAAGCAGGGCATCCGGATCGAGACCGAGGCCAAGGTGACGAAGCTCGACAAGGGTGCCGACGACGTCACCGCGACCATCGAGCTGAAGGGCGGCAAGACCGAGACGCTGAAGGTCGACCGCGTGATCTCCGCAGTGGGCGTCGTCGGCAACATCGAGGGCCTCGGGCTGGAGGCGCTCGGGGTCAAGACGGAGCGCGGCCTCGTCGTCGCCGTTCCGTTCGGCCGCACGAACGTCGAAGGCCTCTATGCGATCGGCGACGTCGCGGGGCCGCCCATGCTCGCCCACAAGGCCGAGCACGAGGGCGTCATCTGCGTGGAGGGCATCAAGGGCCTGCATCCGCACGCGATGGACAAGGCCAAGATCCCCGGCTGCACCTATTGCAACCCGCAGATCGCCTCCGTCGGGCTCACCGAGGCAAAGGCCAGGGAGGCAGGCCACGCGGTGAAGGTCGGCCGGTTCCCCTTCGTCGGCAACGGCAAGGCGATCGCGCTCGGCGAGCCGGAGGGGCTGGTCAAGACCGTGTTCGATGCGAAGACCGGGCAGCTCCTCGGCGCGCACATGGTCGGTGCCGAGGTGACCGAGCTCATCCAGGGTTTCGTGCTCGCCATGAACCTGGAGACCACGGAGGAGGAGCTCATCCATGCCGTGTTCCCGCACCCGACGCTTTCGGAGACGATGCACGAGAGCGTGCTCGACGCCTACGGGCGCGTGATTCACGTCTGAGGCGGAGTTCCGGACCGTTTACGACCTGGGGGCGCCCCTCGGCGCCCGATCCGGCGCGGCATGCTATGTCCGGTCGTATTGCGGCAGGAGGCGTCCATGTCTGATTCGTTCGGGTTCCGTCGGCTCGCCCGGGCCGGTTCGGCGGTGGCGATCCTGCTCCTCGCCGGCGCGGGGCACGCCTTTGCCCAGTCCGCCGTGGCAACCGGCGGCAGCGGGCCCGTCGTTTCGATCGAGGCGAGCGGCGGAGCGATCGCGGAAGCGGCGCCGAGCGTCACCGTCACCGGCCGGGCGCGGGCGATCCGGGCCGCGGGCG
>JAEZEK010000189.1 GCA_023417735.1 Pseudomonadota bacterium
AGGCCGACCTGGATCTCTGGCTCATCCACTACAACACCGAACGCCCGCACCTCGGCTATCGCAACCAGGGCCGCAGGCCAATCGACACAATCAACTCATTCGTCAGTCAAGAAGCTTAAGAGGACACCTCGCATTACAGTCGTTGGCATAATGGATAGCTTGAATGGCGAAGCGCGCGATTTTATGGCACGCTTGCTGAAGGAAGCTGACAATAACAAAGCCGCGGTGGAAGAGCGCGCTCAGATTACGTTTTCAAACATCGATATTCTCACACATCTCTACCTGATCAAAGCGCTCTTCAAACCTAGGCAGCAGACGTAAGCCGTATTCTGCCCTGCGTTTCACTCTATGCCTCCACGCCTCGCTCGGTTGTGCTGGACGAGGGTACACGAGCATGGCCGCCAGCTGTGCAGCAGGAAGTCCCACCAAACTCCTGTGGTCCTTCTGGAAAAGAAAATAAGATGTGGCTGTAGCTCCTACCAGACCTGTGCCAAAAAACGCTATTTCGAGATAGCTTCTCAGCATCGCCTTTTTGTTGAAGTGATAGTTTGCAAGAGCGGCTATCACTATCTCTCGGGCCTTTCTTCTTAGTGTATATTCCTTACGATCGTTAACAGTCCTAACAAACTGCATATCGATGGTGCTCGCGCCACCGTGAGAACGAAACGTAGCCGCTTTGGCAAACTCTCGAGCTACAGAGAGAACGTCGACTCCAATGTGCGAAAAATACCGACGATCCTCTAACACTACCACCAATTTCTCGAACTCGCTTAGCGAACCCTCCGCGGACGATGCGTCATACCTTTTATATAGCTGATCAAGCTCCAGATTAACGGCAATGAGCATCCTCTTCAGAGAAGGCAGCGTGGCAGGTTCCACACGCATTCCAGCACCATGGCTTCCGCAGCTAATAAAGAACCCAACTGCAAGGATCAATCAAGCCGCACAGCTCGGATTGGTCTGCTTGGTTGATATAGGGATCGCCTCATTCTGCGTTACTGGCCATCGCCTTCTTGAGTGAGCCAAACTCCGACGTCTCGGTGGGATTTCCGCCCGCCGGGTGCCGCCGCCTCCCCGCCGCCCTATAATGCGGCGGCACCACAGAGGAGCTTCGCCATGACCCACGCGCACGACGCCTCCGCCCGCCGCGCGACCTCCGCATCGGGCTACGACCTCGGGCCCCTCTCCGCCGCCGAGATCGACCGCCTCGCCGCGAAGCTCTCGCCCGAGGAGCGGCACATCCTGCTCGACCACGGCACGGAGCGCCCGTTCTGCGGCGGGCTGCTCGCCAACAAGGAGGACGGCGTCTACGCCTGCCGGCTGTGCGGCCTGCCGCTCTTCCGCTCGGGCGAGAAGTTCGAGTCCGGCACCGGCTGGCCGAGCTTCTTCCAGCCCTTCGACCCCGCCCATGTGCGCGAGATCGAGGACCGGTCCTACGGCATGGTCCGGATCGAGACGCGCTGCGCCCGCTGCGACAGCCATCTCGGTCACGTCTTTCCGGACGGCCCGCCGCCGACCGGCCTGCGCTACTGCATGAACTCGGCCGCGCTGGAATTCCATCCCGAGGGCTCGGAGCCGAAGCCCGACGCCTGACTCAGAACCGTGCCCGCCCCCGATGCCGGGCGACCGGCCGTCAGCCTTCCTTGCGCGCCATCCAGGAGCCCTGGCAGTTCTCAGTCGGCGAGGTCCAGCTGCCGGAGCCGATGCCGCCCTTGACCGAGCCGCGGGCGTCGAGCCGGTCGCCCTCGTAGACGAACCGCACGTCCACCCGGCCGGTGGCGCCCACGCTGCCCTGCGCCGTCACCCGCTCCGCGCCCGAATAGGTCACCTTGCCGTCCCGGACGGTCACGACCGCGCGCCGCCGCACCGGGCAGCTGCCGCTGTCGGTCGACATCGTCACCGACCAGGTGCCGTCGAAGGGCGCGGCGAAGGCCGGCGCAGCCGGGACGGCGAACGTGAGAGCGACGCCGATCGCGCCGGCGCGGAAGGAACCGATGGTCATGCTCGCAAGCTCCAAACCTCTGTCGTTGCGAGAGAAAACGCCGAAGTGGGAAACCCGATCCTTGGCTCCGAACGAATGGGGCGGACCGGCGTTTCTCCTGTGGACCGCAACATTGGAGCGAGACGATGCAGGGCAACAAGATGCACGAGCAGTTCCAGCGCAATCTCGAGCGGAAGGAGGACGTCCCGAAGCCGGGGGAGCCGCGCATCGAGGCCCGGGACCGCGGGCACGGCCCCGATCGGGACGATGTGCGCGACAGCGAGTTCCGCGTCAGCCGCGGCGGCATGAACCGGGAGAGCCGCGACCACAACAAGCACAACCACCAGACCCAGAGCGGGCACGGGCCGCAGGAGCACGGCCCGGCCGAAGAGAAGCACTGACCGTCGCGGGGCCGCCCTCCCCGACCGTCAGAGGGCGCCCCAGCCGTTCCAGACGAGCTGCACGCCGACGAGGAGGAGCAGCACGTAGATGATCGCGTAGAAGCGCTTGCCCGAGACCCGCCGCACCAGCCAGATCCCGATCCAGGTCGAGAGGATCGCGAAGGGGACGAGCGCTGCGGCGGCCAGCATGTTCTCCTGCGTGAACTGGCCGAGCGCGATGAAGGGCGGCACCTTGATGAGGTTCACGGTCGCGAAGAAGACCACGCTGGTCCCGACGAAGACGTCTCGCGCCAGGCGCTGCGGGATCACGTACATCTGGAAGGGCGGCGCGCCGGCATGGGCGATCAAGCTCGTGAACCCCGAGCCGACGCCGCACAGGAAGCCGAACCAGGTCGGCGGCCGCTGCGCCGGCGCCACGTTTCCGCCCGCGAGCAGCACCAGCTGCCGGATGGCGAAGAGGATGGAGATCGCCCCGAGCGCGAGCTCGACCGCCGCCTCCGAAACCTTGGCGGCGAGCAGGTAGGCGAGCAGGATGCCGACGATCGCGCCGGGCAGCAGAACCGCGAGGTTCCGGCCCGACCAGGTACGCCGGTACGCCCAGACGCTCACCACGTCCTGCACGAGGAGGATGGGCAGCATGATGGTGGCCGCCTGCAGCGGCGGCATCACCAGCACGAGGAGGGGCAGCGACAGGAGCCCGATCCCCGAAAAGCCGCCCTTGGCGAGCCCCAGGAAGAACACCGCGGGGAAGGCGACGGCGAAGAAGGCCGGCGAGGTGAGGAGCGAGGATTCCACGGGGCGGGATCGGTGGTTCGGCTCGGGCGGGAGAAGCGCCCGAAACGAAAGAGGACGGGCAGGTCGCCCGTCCTCTTAGTCTCATCCGGCGCCGGCCGCTACGGCCGAATTCGCCTCTGCCATCACGCCTGCTGGATCGCCGAGAGCTTCCAGTCGGCGCCCGGCTTGCGGCGGAAGGTCCAGACCTCGGTGGCCTCGCTGGGCCCGGTCTCGACGACTGCGCCCGTCGCTCGGTCCTCGACCACGTCGCGCAGGCCGAAGCGCATCGCGACGGTGGCGTACTCCGCCTCCCCATCGCGCCACGCCTCGGCGGGGTCGCCCTGCAGGAGGCGGACATCCGAAACCCGGTTCACGACGCCGCGCGCCTCGTTGTCGTCGAGCTCCTCGCCGAAATAGACGAACATTTCCGGCGTGGTGCGGCGGCGGAGCGCCTCGCGGTCCTCGTTGGAATAGGCCGTCTGGATCTCGCCGAGCAGGCGCTCGAAGCTCTCCAGGTCGTCCTGGCCGATCTCGATGGGCGCCTCGCTCGCTGCGGATGCGGCGCCGACGCCCGCTCCGGCGCCGCCCCCGATGTCGAAGCGGCGGAGCGGCGCCCTGCCCGAATCCGCCGCCGCGTCACGGTAGCTCGTCCCACCCGCGCCGGCATAGGCCGGCTGGTTGCGCCGCTGCCACCAGCGGAAGGCCCAGCGCGCGATGAAGAAGACGAGGGCCAGCTGGAGCAGGAGCCCGAGCATGGAGGCGAACCCGCCGAGCCCGCCAAGGAACCCGTTGCCGAGAAGCATGCCGATCAGTCCGGCCCCGAGCAGGCCGCCGAGGAGCCCGCCCGCGAGCCCGCGGCCGAACATGCCGGTCGACGGCGCCGTGGTGGACGCGCCGGGCGCGGCCTGGCGCGACGTCGTGGCGGGATCGGTCGTGGAACGCTGCATCGGCTGCGCTGTGCGCGGTGCGGTCTGCGTCGCCGGCGGCGCGCTCCAGGTCTTCGCGCCCCGGCTCCCGAAGCTCCCGCCCCGCCCGATCCGGGCATCGGCGACGCTCGTGACGAAGATGAGCGAGGTGGCGAAGGCAATGAGCGCAAAGCGCGACTTCGAACGTGGCAGATCGAGCATCGTCATCCCGTAAGACCAAGAACCTGATGGCGTATGTGGGGCGGCGGGGCCCGCTTGTCACGCGCAATCGGCCAAGGGCGCGGCAC
>JAEZEK010000407.1 GCA_023417735.1 Pseudomonadota bacterium
GATGCCGCGGGGCTTCGCGTCGGTCCCGGCGGGTGGGCTCAGCCGGACTGCAGCCTCCGCGCCTCCTCGAGCGCCTGGTTGCACTGGTCCTCGTTGCCCTGCGCGTCGAAGGACGCCGCCTGCCGGAGGGCGGCCAGCACGGCGTCAGCCTGCGCTCCCGGTCCGGTTGCGGTGCCGGTGGAACCCTCGAGCGGGGCCAGCGACCCGTCCTTCGCTATCCCCGCGCTCGCCGAGCCGGAGGACGCGTCGGAGGGCGACGCGCCGGCGCTAGCGGAGCCGGAGGCTGTGCCCGTGGGCGACGCGCCGCCCGTCGTCACGGATCCAGTGCTGGTGGGACCGGAGGACGCAGCGTCCTGGCCCTGCATCGGCGCAAGCGAGCCGTCCTTGGCGATGCCGCCATTCCCCTGTGCGCTCTGCGTGCCGGTGGAGGCGGTGCTTCCGCTCGCCGCGGTGTCGGCGCCGGCCGAACCGGTGGTGGTCGAACCGGTCGTGCTCGAACCGGTCGTGGTCGAACCCATGGAGGCCGCGCCGCCGCTCGCGGCGGAGCCGGCGGCGGCCGAGCCAGTGGCGGCCGTGTCCTGGCCGCCCTGCATCGGCGCCAGCGAACCGTCCTTGGAGATCCCGCCATTGCCCTGCGCACTCTGCGTGTCGCCGCCAGCCGTGGCTCCGGGTGCAGCCGCGCCGGACGCCTGGTCCGAAGCCGTCGGCTGGCCCTCCTGCTGCGCCTGGGCATCCTGTGCGGAGGTGGCGATGCCGGCGGTCACCTGGTTCATCGCCGGGGTCGCCTCGGTGTCCGGCACCTGGCCGGCCTGCGGGGTGCCGCCGGTCGCAGAGGCGGTCGCGCCGCCGGCCGCCGTCTGTGCGGAGCCGCTGCCCCCGGCCGGCTGGCTCTGCATGTCCTGACCGGACATAGCGGCCGTGGCTGCGGTGCCGCCGGGCCGCAGTTCGTTCATCATCTGCTGGGCCTGGTCGCCGCACGGCCCGGCGAGGGCGGCGGCGGGGCCGAGCGTCACGAGCGCACAGCTCGCGAACAACATCGAGCGAAACGACATCGGGGTATCCTCTCTTGCAGGTATGGTTATCTGCAGGAAACAGCCGGTCGGGACAGTGGTTCCGAAATTAGGATCCGCTGCTCGGGGTCGGACGGACAGAATTTCCGCGCGGTTAGCCGGCTTCTTTGTTTCCGCAACGCAGCGGAGCATTTGCACGCAGTGGCGCGGTTCGCCGTACGGCCCGGCGGATGCTCGGATATCCGGTGGCGCGACTAGGGTGCAGGCGTGACCTGCGGCAGGTATCTGGCACCTTCGCTCGAGAGAAAGGCCTCGAATGCGGCCGCTGCCGGCGACAGCGTCCGCTCCGCGCGCCGCACGACGAACCACCGTCGCCGGATCGGCATGCCTTCGACCGCCAGTTCCACGAGACGCCCCGACTCGATCTCGGCGGCGACGGTGTGGGCCGAGATGAAGGCAATCCCGAGCCCGGCGATCACGGCCTGCTTGATCGTCTCGTTGCTGCCCATCTCGATGCGGGCATAGCCCCGGCCGGGCGTGAGGTCGGCGAGGAACGTCTCCATTGCCGCGCGCGTGCCGGAGCCCTGTTCGCGCATCAGGAATGTCTCGGCGGCGAGTTCGGCCCTGGCCACCGACTTGCGCCGCGCGAGCCGGTGCTCGGGCGAGGCGACGATGATGAGCGGGTGCTCGCCGATGACCGCAGCCTCCGCCGGCATGTCGCCCGTCGGCTGGCCCATCACGGCGAGATCGATCCGGAAGTCGCGCAGGGCGTCGAGGATCTCGATCCTGTTGCCGACCTGCAGGCGGATCTCGACCCCGCTCCGCTCTCGCATGAAGGCGGCGATGAGCTGCGGGGCGAAGTACTTGGCCGTGCTCACCGCCCCGACCTGCACCCGGCCGCCCGCCCCGCCCTTCAGTGCGAGGATCCGTTCGCAACCGGCCGCGACCAGGGCGTCCACCTGTTCCGCCGTCTCGAGCATGACGCGCCCTGCGTCCGTCAGTCGCAACCCTTCCGAGGTCCGGTCGAAGAGCGGCATGCCGACAGCCTGCTCGAGCCCCTTGATCTGCAGGGTGACGGCCGGGGCCGTCAGGTTCAACACGCTGGCGGCGCTCGCAATTCGCCCCGTCCTGGTGACCGTCTGGAGCGCTCTGAGCTGCTTGATGGTGATCTGCATGGCGGCGCCTGAATAACAAAAACTTTGCACGTTGGAAAGAACATGTAATTTTACTTTCGTTCCCGATGCGAGCAGGTTCCACTCACAACGCCGGGAGCAGACGCTTCGAACAGGCGGTGGGAGGACGAAGATGGCGGTCGGCTGGAGTCTCCAGGCATTCCTAAAGGCCCATGCTGGCGACGACGACGTGCGCAATGCCGTCGGCCGCACCATCCAGCAGATCGCGATCGCCAGCTGCGTGGTGCGCGATCTCATCAATCGCGGGATCAATCACGAGAAGCCTTCCGCCACCGCCGGCCAGGCGAATGCGGACGGCGACATCCAGCAGCAGCTCGACCTCACCGCCAACCGGATCTTCCTCGCGGCCATCCGCTCGGCGCCGGTCGCCTGCGTGGCGTCCGAGGAACTGCGCGATCCGGTTCTGCTCGATCTCAGCCAGCCGCTGGCGGTGGCGATCGATCCGCTCGACGGCTCGTCCAACATCGAGACCAACGTCTCCATCGGCACGATCTTCACCATCCTGCCTGCCCCCGGCCCGGACGGCCGCTCCGCGGAGGAGGCCTTCCTGCAGCCGGGCGACCGGCAGCTCGCGGCCGGCTTCTTCATCTACGGCCCGCAGCTGCTGCTGGTCCTGACCCTCGGCGCCGGCACCCATGTCTTCGCCTATTCGCCGCGCGAAGGCGGCTTCGTCCAGATCGCCGACGGCGTGCGCATCCCGGCGCTCACCTCGGAGTTCGCGGTCAACGCTTCCAACTACCGGCACTGGGGTTCGGCGATCCGGCTCTACGTGGACGACTGCCTCTCCGGCGAGGACGGCCCGCGCGGGCGCAATTTCAACATGCGCTGGATCGCGTCGCTCGTCGCGGACGCCTACCGGATCTT
>JAEZEK010000274.1 GCA_023417735.1 Pseudomonadota bacterium
GCCGAGCCTTTCACCCTTCTCAGGCGCCAGATGGACAGGCTCTTCGACGACTTCCAGACATCCCTGCCGGTGTTCGGCCGCTCGCTCTGGGAGAGCGATCTCGCCAAGCCGGTCCGCGAATGGGTGGGCGGCAACTGGGGCGCGGTCGACGTCTCCGAGGCGGACAGCGCCTATTGCATCGCGGTCGAGCTGCCGGGCTGCGAGGACAAGGATCTCGATGTCGGCTTCGCCAACGGCATGATCACCATCAAGGCCGAGAAGCGCCAGGAGACGAAGGAGGAGAAGGAGGACTTCCACCTCTCCGAACGCCGCTACGGCTCGTTCCGCCGCTCGTTCCGGGTGCCGGAGGGGGTGGATGCCGACAACATCGAGGCGACCTTCAAGAACGGCGTCCTGACGCTCTCCATCCCGAAGACGGAACAGGCGAAGCAGGCGACGAAGAAGATCGCCGTCACGCGCGTCTGAGGCGACGGAGGCGGTCGCGATCGCGGTCCGCGGCCGCTTGGCCCGCAGCCCGCTTCCTGCGAAGAAGGCCGGGACGAGGGCAGGGGGCCGCGGATCGGGTGCGGATCGCGACGTTCAACATGGAGAGCCTCGGCGAGAGCGGCGGCGCGGCGGAGTCCGACCGGCGCCGCATCGCCGTGCTGCGCCCGCAGCTCCTGCGGCTCGACGCCGACATCGTGTGCATGCAGGAGGTGAACGCGCCGCGCGGCCCCGACGGCGTGCGGCGCCTCCTGCTCCTCGACGAGCTGGTGGACGGCACGCCCTATGCGGAGTACCGGCGCGCCTCGACGACGCGGCGCGGGACGGCCGACCTCCTCGACAGGCACAATCTCGTCGTCCTCAGCCGCTGGCCGATCGCGGAGAGCGGGCAGATCCTCCACGATCTCGTGCCGCCGGTCGCCCACCGGTTCCTTTCAGGCGCGGATGCGGGGCAGGAGCACCGCATCTGCTTCGACCGGCCGCTCCTCCTCGTCGCGATCGAACTGCCGGACGGGCGTCGCCTCCACGTGCTGAACCTGCACTTCCGGGCGCCCCTTGCGGCGCCGGTGCCGGGAGAGAAGACCGGACCGTTCGCCTGGGCGAGCGTCGCGGGCTGGGCGGAGGGCTACTTCATCGCATCGGTGAAGCGCTCGGGCCAGGCGCTCGAGGCGAGGCTCGCGGTCGAGCGCATCCTCGACGCCGATGCCGGGGCGCTGGTCGTGGTCGCGGGCGACTTCAATGCGGAGACGCGGGAGGTCCCGACGCGCATCCTCCTCGGCGACGTCGAGGACACCGGCAACGGCGCGCTCGCGGAACGCAGCCTGATCCCGCTCGAGCGCAGCCTGCCCGAATCGAGCCGCTACTCGGTCCTGCACGGCGGCCGGCGCATGATGCTGGACCATCTGCTGGCGTCGCGCCCGCTGATGGCGCTCTATCGCGGAATGGAGGTCCACAACGAGGCGCTCGGCGACGAGCTCTTCGCGCAGTCGGGCGTGAAGGACAGCGCCGAATCCTACCACGCGCCGGTCGTGGCGACCTTCGCCGACCCAGGCGAGGCGGAAGCGAAATGAATGCCGCCCCGGCGCTCGTCCTCGGCTTCGAGCCCTATGGCGGGCGGAGCAGCAATCCGGCCGAGGCGGTCGCGCGCGCGATGGACGGGGGGACGGTCGACGGCGTGCCGGTCGTCGGGCGCGTCGTCCCCGTCCGCCGCGACGGCCTGGAGGACGGGCTGGCGCGCATCTTCTCGGAGCATCGGCCGGCGATCGCGATCGGCCTTGGCCTCTGGCCGGGAGCGGCCGTGATCCGGATCGAGCGGATCGCGGTCAACATCGCGGATTTCGAGATCGCCGACAATGCGGGCGCGCGGGCGGATGCGCGCGTCAGCCCGGGCGGCGCGCTCGCGATCGAGGCGACGCTGCCGATCCGGGAGATCCGGGCGCGCCTGCTGGCTGCCGGGATACCGGCGGTGCTGTCGAACGGCGCCGGGACCTTCCTCTGCAACGCGCTGATGTACCATGCGCTGAGCCTATCGGCCGGGCAGGAGCCGCCCGCCTCCTGCGGCTTCCTGCATCTGCCGCACAGTGCGGCGGAGGTGGCGGCCATGATGGCGGAACAGGCGCGGACGGGGCGGCCCGGCGCCGGGCGGCTCTCGGAGACGCCCTCCATGGGGCTCGGCACCATGAGCGATGCGGTCGCGATGGCGATCTCGGCGGCGCTCGCGGTGCGGGCGGCGGCGCGCGGCGACCGCTAGGCTGCCGGCTTCGGCGGCGCGGGCGAGCCGCGGACGACCAGCTCGACCGGAAGGACGACGTGCTTCGGCCGGCGCGCCGCCGGGTCCTCCTCGATGAGCTCGACCAGGAGCTCGGCCGCCTTGGCGCCGGCCTGATACTGCTCGATCCGGACGGTGGTGAGCGGCGGAAACAGGCGGTCGATCATCGGCATGTCGTTGTAGCCGGTGACGGAGACGTCCTGGGGGCAGGCGAGGCCGCGGGCGCGCAGGGTCGCGATCGCGCCGATGGCGATGCGGTCATTCGAGCAAACGATTGCGGTGAAGGGCACGCCGCGCTCGAGGAGCTCGGTTCCGGCACGCTCGCCCTCAGCCTCGTTGAAGCCTTCGGCGAAGATCACGAGCCTCGGATCCGGGTCGAGGCCCATCTCGTTCCGCAACTCCTCGAACGCCTCGTAGCGCTCGCGGCCGGTGGAGATCGTCTGCGGCCCGGCGATGTTGGCGATGCGCCTGTGCCCGAGATCGGCGAGATGCCTGAGCACGAGGCGGATGCCGTCGCGATCGTCATGGACGACGGAGGCGATGTCGGGGCGCTCCACGCGCCGGTTGACGGTCACCATCGGCGTGCCTTCGGCGCTGAGGCGCGAGACGAGCTGGTCCTCGCGCTCCACGCTCGCCAGCACGAGCCCGTCCACGCCGCGCCACAGCAGCGTGTCGGCGATGGCCGCCTCGCGCCCGGCCTTGCCGTCGGTGTTGGCGAGGAAGGCGAAATAACCCTGCTCGGCGAGCGCATCCTCGACGCCGCGGATGATCGGCGGGAAGATCGGGTTGGTGATGTCGGGGACGATCACGCCGATCGTGCGGGTGCGGTTGGTCTTCAGCGAATAGGCGGCCGCGTTCGGCCGGTAGTCGAGCCGCTCGCTGGTCTTCAGGATGCGCTCGGCGATCTCGGGCGTGATGAGGTGGCGCGTCTTGGGGTCGAGCGCGCGCGACACCGTCGAGACGTGGACCCCGACGGCCTGCGCCACGTCCTTCAGCGTGACGCGTTTCCTCATTCGGGCCGGTGCGATTCCATGTCGGAGAGACTATAGATGGCTTCGGAACCGGCGCAATCGCCGGCGAACACGCGCACGCCCACCGGCCTCGCATCGGTTGACTCGGCGCGCCGGCGGTGATTTATCTGCAAACGATTGCACCCCGTGCGCTCGCCCGCCCGCAACCGGGCCCGGCCGCGGCAGGAGGAAGAGATGGATCAGAAGGTATTCCGGCCCCGAATCGTCGACGGCGATCCGACGGCCTTCGCGCTCGAGCCGAACTGGCGGTGGGACCGCCACATCCCGGCGCCGGGGCACATGAGCGTCGACTTCGAGCGCCGCGTCGACCACGACCGGCTGCGCACCTACAGGCTGGCGCGCGCGAAGCAGGCGCTGAAGAACTCCAAGTGCGGCGCGCTGCTCCTCTTCGACGTCAACAACATCCGCTACGTCACCGGCACCAAGATCGGCGAGTGGGAGCGCGACAAGTTCTGCCGCTTCGCGCTGCTGGCCGGCGACGACGAGCCGATCGTCTGGGATTTCGGCTCGGCCGCCATCCATCACAAGCTGAACTGCGACTGGCTGCTGCCGGACAATTGCCGCGCCGGCATGCTCGGCATGCGCGGCACGGTGCCGCCGTCGGTCGGGCTCATGCGCAACCACGCGGCGGAGATCATGTCGCTGCTGCGCGAGGCCGGCGTGGCGGACCTCCCGGTCGGCGTCGACGTCGCGGAGACCGCGATGTTCTTCGAACTGCAGAAGGCCGGCATGAACGTCGTCGACGGCCAGCAGGTCATGCTCGATGCGCGCGAGATCAAGAACATCGACGAGATCATCCTGCTGAACCAGGCCGCGACGATGGTGGACGGCGTCTACCACATGATCTGGGAGGAGCTTAAGCCGGGCCGGCGCGAGAGCGACATCGTCGCGCTCGCCAACAAGATGCTCTACGAGATGGGCTCGGACGACGTCGAGGCGATCAACGCGATCTCCGGCGAGCGCTGCAGCCCGCACCCGCACAACTTCACCGACCGCTACCTGCGGCCGGGCGACCAGGCCTTCTTCGACATCCTGCAGTCCTACCAGGGCTACCGGACCTGCTACTACCGCACCTTCAACGTGGGCCGCGCCACGCCCGACCAGCGCGACGCCTACAAGAAGGCGCGCGAATGGCTGGACCGCGCGATCGAGCTGATCAAGCCGGGCGTGTCGACCGACCGGGTCGCGTCGGTGTGGCCGTCGGCGGAGGAGTTCGGCTTCCCGAGCGAGCTCGCCGCCTTCGGCCTGCAGTTCGGCCACGGGCTCGGCCTCGCGCTCCACGAGCGGCCGATCATCTCGCGGCTGGTCTCGCTGGAGAACCCGATGGAGATCAAGACCGGCATGGTCTTCGCGCTGGAGACCTACTGCCCCGCGAAGGACGGCTATTCGGCCGCCCGCATCGAGGAGGAGGTGGTCGTCACCGACACCGGCTGCACGGTCATCAGCCTGTTCCCGGCCGAGGACCTGCCGATCGCCAACGCTTATTGACGGGCCGCCCGCGGGGGGGGGGGGGGCGCCCCGGCGGGGGGGGGGGGGGGGGGGGGGGGGGG
>JAEZEK010000294.1 GCA_023417735.1 Pseudomonadota bacterium
CGCGCGCCGCCCGGAGGTCACCGGGAACTTCACCCAGATCGTGTCGGAGGTGTAGTCGTGGTACTCGACCTCGGCTTCCGCGAGCGCGGTCTTCTCGACCACCGACCACATCACGGGCTTCGAGCCGCGATAGAGCTGGCTGCTCGCGGCGAACTTCATCAGCTCGCCCGCGATCTTCGCCTCGGCCGGGAAGCTCATCGTCGTGTAGGGGTCGGCGAAGTAGCCGACCACCCCGCGCCGCTTGAACACGGCCGCCTGCACGCCGATCCAGTGGCTCGCGAACTCGCGGCACTCACGGCGGAACTCGTTGATCGGGACCGCGTCCTTGTTGCGGCCCCTGGCGCGGTACTCCTCCTCGATCTTCCACTCGATCGGCAGCCCGTGGCAGTCCCAGCCGGGGACGTAATTGGCGTCGTAGCCGAGCATCTGGTGCGAGCGGACGACGACGTCCTTCAGGATCTTGTTGAGCCCCGTTCCGATGTGGATGTTGCCGTTGGCATAGGGCGGGCCGTCGTGGAGCACGTACTTCTCGCGCCCGCTCGCCGCCTCCCGCAGCCGGGCGAAGAGGTCCATCTCCTCCCAGCGCTTCAGGATTTCGGGCTCCCTCTGCGGCAGGCCGGCGCGCATCGGGAAGTCCGTCCTCGGCAGGAAAAGGGTCTTCGAGTAATCGGCCTCCCCCTCGCGGCGCGGGGCGGCCTCTCTCTTTTCGCTCATCGTATCGCCTTCGAGGCTCGCAATTGCAGTGGACGGCAGGCGCTGGATATCAGGGCCTCACCCAGCCCCGGCATGGGCCGGAACCGCGCGGACAATTCGTGACCCGGCAGCACATAAGGGCAGCACTGGCGCGCTTCTAGCGGAGGGCGGGGCGCAAGGGAAGGCGCCCGCCGAGGTCCGCCCGCCCACCGTTCGCACCTGCGAAGACGGATTGTTCACCCGCTGGCGGCCGCAGCCGGGAAACCTAGCTTGGGCCCAACTATCCCTTTCCGGAGATGATGGAATGACCAAGGTTCTGGTTCTCTACTACTCCTCCTACGGCCACATCGAAACCATGGCGAAGGCCGTGGCCGAGGGCGCACGCGAAGCGGGCGCCGACGTCGACATCAAGCGCGTCCCGGAGCTCGTGCCCGAGGAGATCGCCCGGAAGTCGGGCTACAAGCTCGATCAGGAGGCCCCCGTCGCGACCGTCGACGAACTCGCCGACTACGATGCGATCATCCTCGGCGTGCCGACCCGCTACGGCGTGATGGCGGCGCAGATGAAGAACTTCTGGGACCAGACCGGCGGCCTCTGGGCCAAGGGCGCCCTCGTCGGCAAGGTCGGTTCCGTGTTCGCTTCAACGGCAACGCAGCATGGCGGGCAGGAGGCGACCAACCTCTCGACCCACGTCATGCTCCTTCACCACGGCCTCGTCATCGTGGGCCTGCCCTATTCGTTCCAGGGCCAGATGCGGATGGACGAGGTCACCGGCGGCTCGCCCTACGGCGCGACCACCCTGTCGGGCGGCGACGGATCCCGCCAGCCGAGCCGAAACGAACTCGAGGGTGCACGCTTCCAGGGCCGACACGTCGCCGAGATCGCGGGGAAGCTCGCCCGCTGATCGAGGCCGAAGACCGGAGCCCCGAGGGCGGAGGCGCGCGGCCTTCACCCTCGCCCGGTCCGATCTACTCGACGATCGCGAACGGCAGCTCGAACCGTGCGGTCTTGGCCGAGTTGCGGTCGCGGACGGTGAAGATCGCGGCATAGTCGCCGGGGATCAGGTCCGGCATGGTGAAGGACAGGGACATGTTGAACTCGCGGTTCCGCGCCCGCGACTGCAGGGAGACGTCGAAGAGTTCTTCCGCCTCGGCGATCACCTGACCGGTGCTGTTCCGGATCGCGAGCCCTGCGCCGAGGATGATCGTGTTGAACGCGCCGGACTTGCCATAGGAAAAGCCGACCGGCTCGACGTAGACGGTCACGGCCTCGCCGGCGCGGAACGCCGTGCTCTCCCGCCGGGTGTAGACGCCGAAGCCGCTGGCTTCGGACACGAAGAGCGCGGTCCGGAATCCGAGCGGCGCACGGCTCCAGAGGGCGTCCGTGGCGGCATCGAGGGCTTCCAGCGCACGCATGTGCTCGCCGGCCGCCGCCAGCCGCTCCGCCTCGGCCGCCGCTGCCGAGATCGATTCCGCATTGCCGATCGAGCCCAGGCCGCCCATGAGAAGCGCGGTTCCGAGGACCGCCGCACCCAACCGCATTCCGTCGCCCCGTTTACAGAGAATTCACCATCTGCGCGGGACTAGGGATCAATTGGCCGGCACGCGCAAGCGCGGTGGGCGGAAATGGTAACCGGGCGACCCGCAACCGGCGACGCGCCGAGGCGGCGGCTCAGGATTGGGCGGTGCCGACCGTCACGACCGACGGCGCCTGGCCGAACACGCGCTGCGCCGCGCGCTGCACGTCCTCGGCGGTGACGGCGCGGATGAGGTCGTTCCGCCTCTCGACGTAGTCGATGCCGAGCCGATCGAGCTGGATGCCGAGAAGCTGGCGCGCGATCTTCTGCGAGGCGTCGAAGCGTAGCGCGTAATTCCCGACCAGGAAGTCCTTCGCTTCCGTGAGCTCGCGTTCGGTCGGGCCCTCCTCGGCGAACCTCTTGGTCTCCGCCACCATCAGGTCCACCGCCGTCTGCGCCATGTCGGCACGCGTCGCCGCGGCGCCGATCCACGCGCCGGAATGGTCGAAGGCGAGGAGGCTCGTGCCGACGGAATAGGACAGCCCGCGCTTCTCGCGGATCTCCTTGTAGAACCGGGAGGAGAACGTGCCGCCGCCGAGAATGTGGTTGGCGACGAAGGCCGGAATGAAATCCGGGTCGTCGCGCTTGATGCCCGGCCCGCCGAGGCGGATGACCGTCTGCGGCACGCCGAGCGTGGCATGGTCCGTGACGCCGGACCGCGCCGTCACCTCCGGGATCGGGACGAGGTCGGCCTTCTCCGGGAGCCTCCCGAACACCTCGTCGAGCGCCGCCGCGAGCCTGGCCCGGTCTATGGCGCCGACGACCACGACGAGGAGGTTGTCGCGCGCCATGATGCGCCGGTGGAATTCGCGCAGATCGTCGGCGCCCAGAGCTGACACGGTCTGGAGCGTGCCTTCCGTCGGCCTGCCGTACGGATGCTCGCCGTAGAGCGTCCGCATGAAGGTCCGGCTGGCGATCTCGTTCGGATCGGTCTCGCCGCGGCGGAGATTGGAGACGACCTGGCCGCGAATGCGCGTGACGGCCTCCTCGTCGAAGCGCGGCTCGGTCAGCGCGAGGCGCATCAGCCCGATCGCCTCGTCGAGGTTGGTCGTGAGAGTGCGCATGTTGCCGTAGAAGGCGTCCCGGCCCGCATCGAACGAGAGATCGATGTTGAAATCCTCGAGGCGCGTCTGGAAGGCGCGCGAATCGAGGTCCCCGGCGCCCTCGTCGAGCAGGCCCGACATCAGGTTCGCGAGGCCCGCCTTGTCGTCGCCGTCCTGGGCGGCGCCGCCGCGGAAGGCGAGGTTCATGGTCACGATCGGGACGGTGTAGTCCTCGACGAGCCACGCCGTGATGCCGCCGGGGCTCGTCACTTCCTGGATGTTCACGGCTTCGGCCCGGCTCGGCAGGGTGACGGCGACGGTCATGGCGGCTCCGATTGCGAATGCGAGGGCTCGGGCAAACATCAGCTCCGCTCCTCCGGCTTCGGCTCCAGATATCCGGTCACCGACCGCTCCTCGAGCAGGTACTTGCGGGCGGCCGAACGCACGTCCTCGGCCGTGACGCGGCTCACCCGCTCGGGCCAGGTCTGCACCTGCTCGAGCGAACTGCCCGTCATGAGCGCGGTGCCGATGATGCGGGCCATCGCCTGCTGGCTGTCCTGGGCGTAGATCGCCTGGGCGATCACGGCGTTCTTGGCGCGCGTGATCTCCTCGTCGGTGACGCCCTTGTCCCTGACCTCGGCGATGACAGCTTCGATCCGCTCGCCGAGTGCAGCAAGGGTCACGCCTTCCTTGGGTACGCCATAGACCGCAAAGCGCCCGTCGTTGACGGCGTTGGACTGGTAGTAGGCGCCGGCATAGGTCGCGGGCCCGTCGCCGCGGACCAGCTTGTCGTAGAGGCGGCTCGTCGAGCCGCCGCCGATCACCTCGGCGAGTACGCGCAGCGCTTCGGCCTCGTTGCCGTCGGCCGTGTTCTGCGAGGGCACGACGTAGGTGCGTGTCAGCTGAGGCTCGCGGACCTTCTCGTCCTTCACCGTCACGGTGCGCGCGCCGACCGAAGGCGGTTCCGCCGGGCGCTCGCCGCGCACGGCCTCCGGCCTCGGCTCGATGGTGCCGTACGTCTCCTCGGCGAGCCTGCGGACCTCCTCGGGGGTGACGTCGCCGGCGATCACGAGCACGGCGTTGTTGGGCGTGTAGTAGCGCCGGTAGAAGTCGAGCGCCTTCGCCCCGGTCAGTGCCTCGATCTCGTGCATCCAGCCGATCACCGGCCGCCCGTAGGGGTGGTTGCGGTAGAGGATGGAGGTGAGAGCCTCGCCGAGCAGCGAGCCGGGATCGTTCTCCACGCGCATCCGCCGCTCCTCCAGGATGACGTCCCGCTCCGGCGCGACGACCTCCTCCGTGAGCACGAGATCGGTCATCCGGTCGGCCTCGAAGGTCATCATCTCGCGAAGGTTCTCCTTCGCCACCCGCTGGAAGTAGGCGGTGTAGTCGGTCGTGGTGAAGGCGTTCTCCTCGCCGCCGATCTGCGACACACGCTCCGAGAACTGCCCCATCGGGTGGTTCCTGGTGCCCTTGAACATGAGATGCTCGAGGAAGTGAGCGAGCCCGGACTGTCCTGCGGTCTCGTCCGCGGAGCCGACGCGGTACCAAACCATGTGCGTCACAACCGGCGCGCGCCGATCCGGGATCACGACCACCTGCATCCCGTTCTCGAGCGTGAACTCGGTGGCGTTCGGCGCAATCTTGGGAATTTCGGCCTGCGCGGGCGGCGCCGGATCCCGGGCCGCGGGCGTTTCGGCGCGTGCGGGGAGGGCAGCCATGAGAACTCCACATGAAAGGATGACGGCAGCCAGTTTCGACATCGGCGCGGGGCCTCCGTGACGTTTGCCGCGAATATAGAGATGCGGGTAGCTCAAACGAGTGAACAATCGGTCATATTTGAGGCGAACCCGGCCCGCGGTCCCCCGTTGACGCACCGGTCCGGTAGGGATAGCCGATCCGGCGACCGGCGCGGGGGCGGAGTGATCGTGAAGCGGATAGACGGACTGGCGGCGCTCGCGCAGGATTACGAGGCGGTGCTCTGCGACGTCTGGGGCGTCGTCCACAATGGCGTGGAGAGCTTTCCCGGCGCCGTCGACGCCCTGATCCGGTTCCGGAAGGACCGGGGTCCCGTCGTGCTCGTGACCAATGCGCCGCGTCCCGCGGGCCCGGTCGTCGAGCAGATCCGCGACCTCGGCGTGCCCGACGACGCGTATGACCACATCGTGACGTCCGGCGACGTCACGCGCGCCTTCGTGGCGGAGCGGCCGGGCACGAAGGTGTTCCATCTCGGGCACCCGCGCGACCTGCCCTTCTACGAAGGCCTCGACATCCAACTCGTCGGAGAGGAGGAGGCGGAGCTCGTCAGCTGCACCGGCCTTTTCGACGACTACACCGAGACGCCCGAGGACTATCGGGACATGCTCGGGCGGTTCGTCGCGCGTGGGCTGACGATGGTCTGCGCCAATCCCGACCTCGTGGTGGAGCGCGGCGACACGCTCATCTACTGCGCCGGCGCCCTCGCCCGCCTCTATGAGGAGCTCGGCGGCGGGACGGTGCTCGCCGGCAAACCCCATCCGCCGATCTACCACGCCGCCCTTCGTGCAGCGGGCCTGCAGGACGGGAAGCGGGTGCTGGCGATCGGCGACGCGCTGCCGACCGACGCCCGCGGCGCGAGGAATGCGGGCCTCGACCTCCTGTTCATCAGCGGCGGCATCCACGAGGCCGATTTCGGCCCGCCCGGGGCGCCGGACCCGATGCGGATCGCCGCCCATTTCTCGGCGGAGGATCTTCAGGCCGTGGGGTTCATGCCGCATCTGGACTGGCGGAATGGGAGCGCGCGGTGAGGCGCGCGGCGAAAGCGCCGACGCTGGCAGCCGATCCGGTCGGCGGAGCGGGCGCATGACGCGCGGCGTGCCCGGTCCGGAGATCGTCCGGACCTTGGACGCCTTGCCCGCGGACTGGCGCGGCGCGGTCGTCGCGATCGGCAATTTCGACGGGGTGCACCGCGGCCACCAGGCCGTGCTGGCGGCTGCCAAGGCAGAGGCGGACCACGCCGGCGTGCCGGCATTGATCCTGACCTTCGAGCCACACCCGCGCACCTTCTTCGGCCGGGGCGAGCCGCTCTTCCGGCTCACGCCTGCACCGCTCAAGGCCGCGGTCGCAGCCGCCCTCGGCATGGACGGATCGCTCGTGCTCGCCTTCGACGAGAACCTCGCCGCCGTCTCCGCCGAGGATTTCGTCCGCGACATGCTGGTCGACCGCCTGCGCATAAGGCACGCCGCCACGGGCTACGACTTCCACTTCGGTCATCGCCGGATGGGCACGCCGGCATTCCTCCAGGAGGCGGGGCTCCGCCACGGCTTCGGCGTGACCGTGGTCGGCGAATACGACGAAGCGGGCCGGCCGGTCTCCTCGACGCGAATCCGCTCGGCCTTGCGGGAGGGTGCGCTCCGGGAGGCGAACGGGCTTCTCGGCTGGCGCTGGTCGGTGGCCGGCGAGATCGTTCACGGCGACAAGAGGGGGCGCATCCTCGGCTATCCGACGGCGAACATGGCGGTCGATCCGTCGGTGGAGCTCGCCCACGGCATTTACGCCGTGCGGCTGACGCGGAAGGACGGCAGCATGCACGAAGGTGTCGCGAGCTTCGGGCGGCGGCCGACCTTCGACAACGGCCGCGCGCTCTTCGAAACCTTCCTGTTCGATTTCTCCGAGGATCTCTACGGCGAGACCGTGCTCGTCGCCCTCGTGGACCGCATCCGTCCGGAGCTTCGGTTCGAAAGCGTGGAGGCCCTTGTCGCCCGGATGGACCAGGATTCCATCGATGCCCGCGCCCTGCTGGCGAAGGAGCCGGATCGCGACATCGATGCCCGCGTGCGGGCGGCCTGGGCGGCTGCGCCCTAATCGAGGTTCCCGGCCCCTTCTCCGCAGCCCTGCGGCTCTTCCACCCGTTGACAAGTCCGGGCGCCGCATCTATCTCCACGCCGCATTAGCACTCGCTTCGGCTGAGTGCTACCAGCTCCATTCAGAGGGGCGCGCAAAGCGCCAAGGGACGAGAGGGACATCATGAGATTCCGCCCGCTTCATGACCGTGTTGTCGTGCGCCGCGTCGAGTCCGAAGAGCGGACCAAAGGCGGCATCATCATTCCGGACACCGCCAAGGAGAAGCCGCAGGAAGGCGAGATCGTCGCCGTCGGCGCCGGCGCCCGCGACGAGAACGGCCAGATCCAGCCGCTCGACGTGAAGGTCGGCGACCGCGTGCTGTTCGGCAAGTGGTCCGGCACCGAGGTCAAGGTCGACGGTGAAGAGCTCCTGATCATGAAGGAGTCCGACATCATGGGCGTGATCGAGCAGGGCGCCTCCGCCCGCGCCGCCGCCTGATTCCCGGTTCAGAGACAGAGGTAGACGACAATGGCTGCGAAAGACGTACGTTTTTCGGCTGACGCCCGCGAGAAGATGCTCCGCGGCGTCGATATCCTCGCCAATGCGGTGAAGGTGACGCTCGGCCCGAAGGGCCGCAACGTCGTGATCGACAAGTCCTTCGGTGCGCCGCGCATCACGAAGGACGGCGTGACGGTCGCCAAGGAGATCGAGCTCGAGGACAAGTTCGAGAACATGGGCGCCCAGATGGTTCGCGAGGTCGCCTCGAAGACCAACGACATCGCCGGCGACGGCACCACGACGGCGACCGTCCTCGCCCAGGCGATCGTGAAGGAAGGCGCCAAGTCGGTTGCCGCCGGCATGAACCCGATGGACCTGAAGCGCGGCATCGACATGGCCGTCGCCGAGGTCATCAAGGACCTGGAGTCCCGCTCCAAGAAGATCAACACCTCGGCCGAGGTTGCCCAGGTCGGCACGATCTCCGCGAACGGCGACACGACCGTGGGCGAGATGATCGCCGAGGCGATGCAGAAGGTCGGCAACGAGGGCGTGATCACGGTCGAGGAGGCGAAGAGCCTCGAGACCGAGCTCGAAGTGGTCGAGGGCATGCAGTTCGACCGCGGCTACCTGTCGCCCTACTTCATCACCAATGCCGAGAAGATGATCGCGGATCTCGAGGATCCGTACATCCTCCTCCACGAGAAGAAGCTCTCGAACCTGCAGGCGATGCTGCCGGTGCTCGAGGCGGTCGTGCAGTCGGCCCGTCCGCTGCTGATCATCGCCGAGGACGTCGAGGGCGAGGCGCTCGCCACGCTCGTCGTCAACAAGCTCCGTGGCGGCCTCAAGGTCGCGGCCGTGAAGGCGCCGGGCTTCGGTGATCGCCGCAAGGCCATGCTGCAGGACATCGCCACGCTGACCGGCGGCCAGGTGATCTCCGAAGACCTCGGCATCAAGCTCGAGAATGTCGGCCTCGACATGCTCGGCCGCGCCAAGAAGGTGACGATCTCCAAGGAGGAGACCACCATCGTCGACGGCGCCGGCGACAAGTCGGACATCGAGGGCCGCGTCCAGCAGATCAAGGCGCAGATCGAGGAGACCACCTCGGACTACGACCGTGAGAAGCTGCAGGAGCGTCTCGCCAAGCTCGCGGGCGGCGTCGCGGTGATCCGCGTCGGCGGCGCGACCGAGGTCGAGGTGAAGGAGAAGAAGGATCGCGTCGACGACGCCCTCAACGCGCCCCGCGCGGCCGTCGAGGAAGGCATTGTCCCGGGCGGCGGCGTCGCCCTGCTCCACGCCAAGCGTGCGGTGCAGAAGCTCTCCTCCGACAACCCGGACGTCCAGGCCGGCATCAAGATCGTGATGAAGGCGCTCGAGTCGCCGATTCGGCAGATCGCCTCGAATGCCGGGGTCGACGGCTCCATCGTGGTCGGCAAGGTCTCGGAGAACGAGTCCGCCACCTTCGGCTTCGATGCCCAGAACGAGGAGTACAAGGACCTCGTCCAGGCCGGCATAATCGACCCGACCAAGGTGGTCCGTACGGCGCTTCAGGACGCGGCTTCGGTCGCCGGCCTGCTCGTCACCACCGAAGCCATGGTGGCCGAGATGCCGAAGAAGGAATCCGCGGCTCCGGCAATGCCGGGCGGCGGCATGGGCGGCATGGACTTCTGAGGTCCGCCAGAGACCTGAGCGATGCGAACGGGGCCCCGCAGGGCCCCGTTCTGCATTCTGCGGCCGGTCTCGCTCAGATCGAGGCGACCACCTGGCACACGGCGACCGCGTTCTCAGGATGCGCGCTCGGCGCTGCGAGAATCTCGCCGCAACTCGCCTTCAGCTTCTGGAGATCGGCGGCGCTGATCGTGCTCAGCGCCCCGCGCAGCGCGTCCGGGCTCATCGAGGCGAGGGACGCGATGTTCGTGGCCGCGCCCGAAGGGACGCCGGCGGCGGTTCCGGGAGCGTTCGGCGCGCCGGGGACGTCGGTGCCTAGAGCCGGTGCCGTGCCGGGCAGGCCGGCCGTTCCCGTTCCGCCCGGCAGCGTCGACGAGCCGCCGATCGAGACGTCGGCACCCGCATCGACGCCGCCGCCGATTGAGGCTTCGGCCCCTGCATCAACGCCGCTGCCGCCGCCGATGGAGGCTTCGGCCCCTGCATCAACGCCGCTGCCGCCGCCGATGGAGGCTTC
>JAEZEK010000359.1 GCA_023417735.1 Pseudomonadota bacterium
TGCGCGGCGACCGGAGCGATCGGGGCTTCGGCTTCGACCTGGCGCGGCTTGCGGTCGAAGCCGCCGATCCGCTCGCGCCCGCCCAGATCGACCTCGCCGGCGAAAGGGAGGCCGCGACGGATGTCGAGCAGCTGGTGGACAGGCTCGGCGCCCGACTCGGCACGAACCGGGTCGCGCGGCTCGTGCCCGTCGAATCCCACGTGCCCGAGCGCGCGGTGATCGAGCGCCCGCTCTCCGTGATGGCAGCCGCGCCGGCGGCCTGGCCCGAAGAGGATCCGGGCTTCGATGCGCCGACGGACCGGCCGGTTCGCCTCCTCGCCAGGCCGGAGCCGGTCGAGGTGCTCGCCGAGGTGCCGGAGGGGCCGCCGCTCCGCTTCCGCTGGCGGCGGGTCGTCCACGACGTCGCCCGCGCCGAAGGGCCGGAGCGGATCGCGCCGGAATGGTGGCGGGCGGAGGACGAGGACGCCTGGACGCGCGATTATTTCCGGGTCGAGGATGCCGCGGGCCGGCGCTACTGGATCTTCCGCTCGGGCCTCTACGGCGCCGAGACGAGCGCGCCGGCCTGGTACCTGCACGGGCTCTTCGCTTGAGCGGGCAAGGTCAGGCGGCGAGCGGGTAGGCTTCTTCCATGATGTAGGGCCCGCCGCCGCGCGAGGCGCGCGAGGAGAGGAGCACGAACCGCCCGACCCGGAAGCTCGGCGTCGCGAAGCCGCCGCGAAGCGCGAGATAGCGGGCGACCTCGCCTTCGCTCGCATGCTTGAGCCTGGCGATGGTCACATGGGGCGAGAAGCGCCGCCGCTCGGGCTCCAGCCCGATCCGCTGCATCATCCGCTCCTGCTCGGCCTGGAGCTCCTTCAGTGCCGGCGTGGACCTCACCCCCGCCCACAGCGAATGGGGACGCCGCGAGCCGAAGGTGCCGAGGCCGGACAAGGCGGCCTCGAACTGCGGCCGGGATATCCGGGCGAGCTCCGAGGCGACCTCGTCGGCCGTCGGGTCGTCGACGTCACCGATGAAGCGCAGGGTGATGTGATAGTTCTCGGGATCGATCCAGCGTGCGCCGGCAAGGCCGCCGCGCAGCAGCGAAAGCGAGAAGGCGGCGTCGGCCGGAAGCTCGAGGGCGGTAAAGAGCCTGGGCATGGGAGCCTCCCCGAATCGGTCGATCCATCCAATGATAGGCGGATCGGCGCGCCGGAGAAGGTCCGGCGCCGCGCGGCCCAGCAAGGAAAAGGCCGACCTGAGCGGCCGGCCGAGTTGGTCTTTGGGGGATTGTACAAATCGTCCGAACCGCACGCCGAGCCGGGCTGGGGGCTGCCGTGCTGGTCACAGGCCGATCCGGACGGTGCTAGCCTTGCCCCGGAGCATGGCGTCGGGAAGACGGAATTCCGGCAGGATTGCGGAATTCACGCCTCTCCATTCAACGGCCCGCGCAAAGCGGTTGCCGTCCGGGGCCAGTCGGACTTTACTTGGAGGCTGCAGACGGGAGGCGCCTGGTGAGCGAATCGGAAGACTGGTCTACCATCCGGCCGCGGGCCTTTTTTCCGGCGGCGGCCGCGCATCCCCCCAAATTCGTGGCCTTCACCCGACGCGAGCTCGACGTCATCCTCCGCCTCTACGGGCGCGAGATCGCCAACGGCGAATGGCGCGATTATGCGATCGACCATCTCGCCGACCGGGCCGTGGTCTGGATCTTCCGTCGCGCCAGCGAGATGCCGCTCTACCGCATCGAGAAGGTCCCGGCGCTCGCGCGGAAGCAGGGCGCATTCCGCGTCGTCACAGCCGCGGGCGCGATCCTGAAGCGTGGCCAGGACCTCGCGGCCGTGCTGCGCGTCCTCGACAAGCCGCGGCTCAAGGTCGTCTCCGGCTGATCGGTCCGCCGTCCCGCCGAACGAAAACGCCGCGCCGAAGCGCCGCGTCCGCATCCCTCTGTTCCGTATACGCTATTCGCGGTTGCCCATGAACTGGAGCAGGAACATGAAGAGGTTGATGAAGTCGAGGTAGAGCTGGAGCGCTCCCATGATCGACGCCCGCCCGGCGGCCACCGCGTCACCCGCGACGTAGTCGTAGGTCACCTTCAGCCGCTGCGTGTCGTAGGCGGTCAGGCCTGCGAAGATCAGCACGCCGATCACCGATACCGCGAACTGCAGGGCGGAGGAGGCCAGGAAGATGTTGACCACCATGGCCACGATCAGGCCGATCACGCCCATGATCAGGAACGATCCCCAGCCGGACAGGTCCTTCTGCGTCGTGTAGCCGTAAAGGCTGAGACCGGCGAAGGCCGCCGCGGTGATGAAGAACGTCCGCGTGATGCTCGCGCCCGTGAACACGATGAAGATCCAGGACAGCGAGATGCCCATCACCGCCGCGAAGGCGAAGAAGACGAGCCGCGCCGTGGCGGGAGCCATCCGGTTGACGCCTGCCGAGAAGGCGAAGACGAACAGGAGGGGGGCGAACATGATCACCCAGCGCAGCGGGCTGCCGTAGATCGCCTGCGCGATCGCGGCGTCCGTCGACGCGAGGTAATACGTGCCCATCGCGGCGAGGCCGGTGATGACCAGACCCAACGCCATGTTGTTGTAGATGCCGAGCATGAAGGCGCGGAGACCCGCGTCGATGCCCTCTACACGCGCTCCGGCCCCAGTGCGAACGGCAGTGGCATACCGCCGATCGTATTCAGCCATCGAACTCCTCCTATCCGTACCGGCTCCCCATTGGAGCTTTGCAGGCAATATGGCGATACGCCGCCTTAAGAACAAGTATGGCCGGGTCCCGCGAGGACCTCACGAAACCGGGAGCAGCTCACAGATTCCTGAGATACGGCCCGGCTTTGACCGACAGGATCCGCCATGTGCCGGCGAGGCCGAGGCCGAGCGTGACCACGAGCGCCACGAGCGCTGCGGCCACCGCCACCGCGGGCATCAGGACGAAGTCGGTTCGCATGACATGGACGACCACGTACCAGGCGGCGGCGGACCCGGCCGCGACCGCGAAGAGGGCCGTGGCGAGCCCGAGCAGGCCGTATTCGAGGGTGAACGCGGTCAGGAGCGTGCGCCGCGTCGCGCCGAGGGTCTTCAGGATGACCGCGTCCTGGCGGCGCTGGCGGTGACCCGCGGCGAGCGCGCCCCCGAGGACCAGCATCGAAACGATCAAGGCCAGCGAGGCGGCGATGCGGACCGCGAAGGCGAGGTCGGCGACGATCTCGTTGACGGCGTCGAGCGCGTCACGGACGCGAACGGTGGTGACGCCGGGGAACTCGGCCGTGATCGCGCGCAGGACGTTCCGGTCGACCGCGGGCTCGGTGCCCTCGGGGAGGCGCAGGGTGGCGAGGAAGGCGTGCGGCGCGCCGCGGAAAGTGTTCGGCGAGAACACCATGACGAAGTTGATGGAGAGCGATTCCCACTCCACGGAGCGCGTGTTCGCCACCTTGGCGGTGACGTTCCGCCCGAGCGCGTTGACCGTGATCTCGTCGCCGATTGCGAGCCCGAGCGCGTCCGCGATCTCCTGCTCGAAGGAGACGAGCGGCTCGCCCTCGTAGTCGGCCGGCCACCACGAGCCGGTGACGAGGCGGGAATTCTCCGGAAGGCCCGCCGCATAGGTCAGGCCGCGGTCGCCGCGAAGCGCCCACCGCGCCTCCTCGGGCGGGTCGACCTCGGAAGCTGGCGTGCCCTTCACCGACACGAAGCGGCCGCGCAGCATCGGCACCATCTCGATCTCGCCGCTCGGCGCCAGTTCGCCGAGGCGCGTCCGAAAGGCGTCCTTCTCGGCGTCCTGGACGTCCACGAAGAAGAAGTCGGGCGCCTCTTCGGCGATCGTGCCGCTGATCTGCTGCCTCAGGTTGCCGTCGATGAGGGCGAGTGTGACGAGCAGTGTGAGGCCCAGCCCGAGCGAGAGGACGACGCTCGCGGTGAGCGCACCGGGGCGATGGATGTTGCGGATGGCGAGGCGAAGCGTCATCGGCCCGCCCGAGCCGGCGCGGCTTGCCGCCCAGACGATGCCGGCGCTGACGACGCGCAGCACGAGGAACGCCGCGATCACGCCGCCGGCATAGATGAGCGCGAGCCGTCGGTCGGCGGACAGCCAGATCACGAGGCCGGCGAGCACCGCGAAGGTGAGCGCCTGCACGAGGCGGAAATGGACGGGCGGCTGCACGGGAGCATGGAGGGCCCGGTCCGCGAAGAGCCCGGCGGCCGGCATCTGGCGCGCCCGGCCGAGCGGCCAGAGCGAGAAGGCGACGGCCACCATCAGCCCGTAGAGGAGGGCCAGCGAGAGCTCGCGCGGATAGATGCTCGGCGCGGCGTTGACGGGCAGGATCCCGGCGAGCGCGCTCTTCGCGAGGAAGGGCAGGATGGCCCCGACCACGAGGCCGGCGGCGATCCCGATCAGCGCGAGCGCCAGGATCTGCAGGAAGTAGATGCGGAAGACGGTCGCCCGGCTCGCGCCGAGGCACTTGAACGTCGCGAT
>JAEZEK010000387.1 GCA_023417735.1 Pseudomonadota bacterium
TCCAGGGGGCGCTGTTCGACAGCACCCCGAGCATGTCGCGCGTATCGATCAGGCCGAGGAGGAGGAGCAGCGCCATGCCGCAGATCGCCACCACTTCCGGCGGCATCTTCTCGCTTGCGAAGGCGGCGAAGAGCGCGAGCACGACCGCCAGCGCGACATAGGGCGCGAACGCCTCCATTCCGGGAATCACGCCAGCCGCTCCAGGCAGGCGCAGCGCGCCCTTCGGCAGTTCACGACACGCAAGGGAGACCTTTTCGCCGTCTGCGAGGTTCGGCAAAGTGTCAGCAACGCCGCGCGCGGTCCAGAGCGGCGGACCGCGACGTAAAGCCCCCTCCTCCCCGGCTCGCCCTCGACCGGGCCTCGCTCAGCCGGCCGCGTGGTCGGCCAGCTGCCTGCGGAGGCGCCGAAGCTCCTCGAACCGTGCCGTCACGTCGCGCAGCACGGCGGCCATGCCGCACATCCGCCCGCCCTCGCGGAGCGGCACGATGGTGAATTCGAGCGAGATGCGCCGGCCGTCCTTGCGAAGGCCCGGCACGGCGAGCACGTCGCCCTCGCCGTATCGGCTCCGGCCGGTGCGCATCACCTCGCGATAGCCCTGCCAGTGCCGCTCGCGCAGGTTCTCCGGGATGATGATGTCGAGGGACTGTCCCAGCGCCTCCGAGGCGGGGTACCCGAACATCCGCTCGGCCGCCCTGTTCCAGGTCCGGATGATGCCGGCGCTGTCGGTGACGATGACGGCATCCGGGCCGGACTCCACGATCGTGCGGGCGAGTGCGGCGGGATCCTGGAACAGGCTCACGGCTGCGCCACGAGATCCCGGCATGCGGCCGCCGGGAGGATCTCCTCGGCCACGAGCTCTCCCCGGTCCAGGACCATCCGGAGCGCCCGTCCGCGGTAGCTGAAGTTCAGCCGGTAGCGGCCGGCGTCCTCGCCTTCGCCTCGCTCGACGAAGGCCTTCACGTTGCCGCGGCGCATCTCGGCCATGAAGAAGGCGACCGGCACGGAATAGGCGCGCGCGACGGTGTCCGCATCGACTTCGATGCCCGCCGCCTCCGCCTGGGTGTGGCTGTCGTCCACGGGAAACCTCCTCGGCCCGTCGACAGCGACGGAGCGATCGCTGCCGACAAAAAAACATGCGCGCACTTTATTGCTTTAGGCCGGGGGCTGCAAATAGGATGAACGGGCAGCGCAGGCCGAAAGATCTCGCCGAGTGCGGATCGGAGTCGAGGAGGGCGGAATGGCCGAACTGGCGGAGAGGCTTGCGGGAAAGCGCGTCTTCGTGAGCAGCGGGGTCGATCCCGGCACGATCGCGATCATGAGCGAGTGCGGCCGCGTCATGGCTGTCGAAACCATTGCAGCGCTGACGGATCAACTGCTCGACCTGACCGACACGGTCTGCCTCAACTATGACGACGCGCAGGGCATCCCGTTCCGCCGCGAGGCGTGACTGCAGGACAACGCGGCCGGTTGACGTCGGATCGGCAATGGCGTGGTCTCGGCAGCGACGATCCGACCGTGAGGGGCTGCAATGAGCAGGAGCATCTCGTTCAGCTTCTCGGCCATCGGCGAGACGGGCGCCGGATTGGGCCGCAGCGCAGGCGGTCACACGCTCGTTGCGGATCGCCCGCCGGGAACGGCCGGCGGCTCGGGACTGGGCTTCAACGGTGGTGAGTTGCTGGCGGCGTCGCTGGGCGGCTGCTTCTGGAACGATCTCCACTACGCGGCGGATGCGGCGACGGTGCCCGTGTTCCAGGTCGAACGGCTTGAAGCCCGTGTCGACCTCGCGGGCAATCCCGCGCGCGTCATAAGGGCACAGATCGCCGTGAAGCTGAGCGGCACCGATGCCGCGACCCTGGCGCGGATCTTCGATGCGGCATGCGAAGACAGCACCATCGCGAACTCCCTCCGTCCCGCCTTCCCGATCACGTTCAGACTGCTCGAGACTTGATCTCCGGCCCCGGCGACGCCGCATCCGCACCGAAGGTTCGGCCATGGGAACGCGGCCGGAGCGGGTTCCCCGACGGGCTCACGGATCGCTGTAGCCGGTCGGCCTGATCAGGAGCTCGTACCGGCCGGGATCGTGCCGGAAGAGGAGACCGCCCTTCCGCTCGGAGAACGGTGGAAGATAATCGAGCACGGCCTCGCTCCGCTCGATGACGGTCTC
Source organism: Pseudomonadota bacterium (assembly GCA_023417735.1). Lineage (GTDB taxonomy): Bacteria > Pseudomonadota > Alphaproteobacteria > Rhizobiales > Afifellaceae > Propylenella. The sequence continues at coordinate 2,165 of JAEZEK010000387.1, forward strand.
GCCCTCCCGCAACTCCCCCTCGACGCGGAGTCCGGCCGCGGCCGCCCCGCTCCCGTTTACGAGCCGGAAGCGCACGACATGGGCATCGCCGGCCGCAACCACATCGGTGCGCTCGACCCTGACGGCCGGCACATCGTCCCTGTGGGTGAGGCCGAAATGGACCAGGTAGCCGATCGCGCCGGCGACGAGCACGAGACCGACTGCCGCGGCGAGCCATTCCCACGGCGACGTCGGCGGGACATGCTTCTCCCGGCCCTCGTCGCCCCGACCGTCCTGTCGCTTCACGCCGCTACCCTCCTCACAGGACGATCCGCGCCGCCGCCGCGCCGATCGCGCAGGGGAAGCCGAGCACGACGACTGCGCTGATGATCTCCTGCAGGCCCGTTCCGTCGGTCCGGCCGAAGGTCCAGAGCAGATAGAGCGCGATGACGAGAACGAGGGCGTAGCCGACCAGCGTGAAACGCAGGAATAGGCTGAGGAACGGGACGTGGCGGGGAACTTCCGGTGCCCCTGAGAAGCCCACGGCGTAGACGAAGCCGTGCATCAGGACCAGCGACAGGACCACCAGCGCGATCTCCTGCCAGGGGCTCATCATGTAGGAGAGAAGCACGATCTCCTCGGTCGGCGCGATGTTGAGGCCGAGGAAGAGCGCACCCGCGCCCATCATCAGGAGCTCGGCGGGATAGCTGTTCCGCCTCTCCTTCTGCTCGCGGTCGAGATCCTCCTCGCCGGACAGCTGATCGGTGGCGAGGACCGCCCCGATGCTCGCGGGGAAGACCTGGAGCGCGATCTTCCCGATGATCTCGCGCGGGCTCATGGTGGCGTCGACGACACCGAAGATCGTGAGGATGACGACCGCCATCGCAACCGCCACGGCGACGGCGACGAAGGAATCGACGACCTCGTCGGCGAGGCCGGTCGTTTTCCTGAACCCGCTGAAGAAGGAGAGGCCGGTGAGAAGCGGGATGAGGAGGAGAAGGAGCAGGGCCAGCCGGAACGGCTCGATGTAGAAGCCGATCGACCACATCTCCATGGTCATCAGCATGGGCAGCGCGAAGATCAGCGCTCCCGCGAAGGCGCGCGCCAGCCCGACGAAGAACGCGCGGTCGCGATCCTCGGCCGTCCCCGCGGCAATCCCGTTGTCGGTGTCGGCCATGCGGTCCCGTCGGCTCCCGCCGTCGCGAATCACGTCGCTCCCACGAAACTACGCGCCCGATTGCACGACTTCCGCAAGAACGGCCGATCAGCCGCCGGACAGGGTGCCCACGCGCCGGCGACTACACGAGCAGTGCTAGGAGAATGCCGACTGCGAGACGCGGCCGTCGGATGCGACGAAGAACGCCTTGACGGGGCCGTAAAGGGAGAGGAGCGCCTCGCCGGCCCCCTCGGGGAGAACCGACAGCGCCGTGGAAAGCCCGTCAGCAAGAACCGCCGTGGGCGCGGCGACGGCGACGGCGAGGTGCCGGGCGGCGCTCCTGCCGGTGCGGGGATCGAAGATGTGGTGATGCCGGCCGGCCGGGTCGAAGCGGGAGCCGAGGCCGGCCGAGGTTGCGAGCGCCGGAAACGCTCCGCGCTCGTCGCCGAGCGGCAGGTCGAGCAGAACACTGTCCTTCTCGCGGGGATTCCCGACCGCCGCGCGCCACGGCTCGCCATCGCCCCGGCGGCCGACCGCCCGGGTTTCTCCCAGATCGACGAGGACACTCGTCAGACCTTCGCGCCGCAGGAGTTCGGCGATGCGGTCGGTCACGTAACCTTGCGCGATGCCGTTCAGCGTGACGGCCATTCCGGGCCGCGCGAGCCGCACCGAAGCCCCGTCGAGGATCACGCCCTCGTGCCCAACGCGCCCAAGGGCTGCCGCGATCGCCTCGTCAGGAGGACCGTCCGGATCGGCGCCCACGGCGCCGAAATGATCGGCGTAGAGCCTGAAGAGCGGCTGCACCGTCGGGTCGAACGCGCCGTCGCTCCGCCGGGCGAGTGCCAGGCTCGTCCCCACGAGCTCGAGGAACTCGAAGGGAGGGTTCTCGACGACGCCGTCTCGGTTCAGCCGGGAAAGCGTGGAATCGCCCCTGTAGAGGCTGAAGATTCCCTCCTGCCGGTCGATCTCCGCCACGGCGCGGCCGACGAGCCGCTCCGCGAACGCCCGGTCAGGGTGCACGATGCGGATGCTCGCCTCCGCCCCCATCGCGGTGCCCCGCCAGAGGATCGTGTCGCGTGTCGACGCGCCGGCGGCCCGCGCGCCGGCGAGCGGCAGGGCGCCGGCGGTCGCGGCGATCGAGAGGAAGCGTCTGCGCGTCAGCATCGAGGGTGCCTCAATGGCTCGAATGGCCGGTATCGCCGGCCTGGTCTTCGTGCGCCGGCGCCGGATGCCCCGCGGCCGGCTCCTCGCCCAGCTGAACCTCGCCGAGCACATAATCGTCCGGGATCTCAGCGAGCCGGACCACGCGGCCGCCGTTTTCCTCCGCGAACGTCCGGGCCTCCGCCTCGGCGCCGAAGGGAACCGCTTCGGGCGCTCCCATGCCGCCCCGCTGCCGGCTTCCGATGACGAACCACGCCCCGCGCGCCTCGATCCAGGTTCCCGCCGCGGGCGAGTCCCAGTCGCCCGCGCGGGCCATGTCGTTCACGTAGATCGCCGTTATGTCGTCCGGCTCCTCAGGGAGCCGCGTGAAGGCGACGGTGTCGCGGACGGAGGAGAACCAGACCGGCTCGGCGCGGCTCGCGAGGTGGATCTGCCCCTTCGGGCCGGCATGGTCCTGGAGGAGCATGCCGCAATAATGGCCCGTGGCCTCGGCCGTGACCTCGACCGGGTCGGGGGCGGCCGCAGCCTGCTCCCCGCCGCCGTCGCAGCCGGCGAGCAGGAGCGCGGCTAGCGCGGCTCCCAACAGTGCGCGCAGGGTCATATCTGCTTTCTCCGGAAGATCAGGACGGCGAGGACGAGCGGCAGGACCACCCATCCGACCAGCGCGGCGAGCAGCAGTCCCGGCCCGAGCCGCCCGGCCTCACCGAGGCCGGCCATGCCGCTGTAGACCGACGCGCCCTCGGTCACCGTCATGTTGAAGAGGCGGTAGGCATCCGCCGGGTTAAAGAGGAGGAGCACGTCGAGCACGCCCGCGGTGACGGTCTTGCCCTGGTCGGCGACGAGGATGCCGAGGAGCGCCGTGTCGTAGAGGATGACGAAGAAGAGCCAGGCGCCGACGGCGAGGCCTGCCGCGGTCGCGCGCTCCCGCACGAGGATGCTCGCGAGCGAGCCGATCGCGACGAAGTCCGCGCCGAGCAGCACCGAAGAGCCGATCATGCCGGCGAACCCAGCCCAGGCGGCGGGATCGATCTTCGCCGAGACGGCGAGCGCCACCGCGGCCGCGCCGTAGCCGAGCACGGTGGCGATCGCGATGATGGCGGCCTGGCCCAGGAACTTGCCCATCACGACCTGCCAGCGCGCCACGGGATAGGACAGGAGGAGCGTGAGCGTGCCGCGCTCCTGCTCGCCGACGATGGAATCGAAGGACAGCAGCAGCGCGATCAGCGGCAGCAGGAAGAT
>JAEZEK010000415.1 GCA_023417735.1 Pseudomonadota bacterium
CCTCGTTGGCCATGATCCTACTCCTCGGTTGCAATGGTAGGCCCTATGCTCGAATGCACCGGTCCGCAGAATTGTTCCCCGGCTCACCATAGGCGCGGCGGATCGATCTCCGCAACGCGCTCGCGGCGTGCTCACGCCGCGTTGCGGCCGACATCGGCGATGCTCGCCGCAATGGTCCCGCCGCCGAGGACGCGGGCATCGGAGCCGGACCCGTCGTAGAGCACGCACGCCTGTCCGGGCGCCACGCCCATCTCGCTCTGCCCCAGCGTCACGCGCGCCTCGGCGCTCTCCCAAGTGAGCGCCGCCGGCACGGGCGGCCGGCTCGATCGCACGCGGGCGAACACCGACAGCCCTTCGGCAGCCGCCTCCTCGAGGGCGCCATCCCCGAGCCAGTTGAACGACCGCAATGCCAGGGTGCGCGCGGCGAGCGCCTCGCGCGGGCCGACCACGACGCGCGCATTCTCCGCGTCGAGCTTCACCACGAAGAGCGGCGCGCCGGCGGCCACGCCGATCCCCCGCCGCTGACCGATCGTGTAGTTGATCACGCCGCTGTGGCGCCCGAGCACCCGGCCGTCGACATGCACGATCTCGCCGGGCTCCGCGGCTCCCGGCTTCAGCTTCTCGATGACGTCCGTGTACCGCCCCTGCGGCACGAAGCAGATGTCCTGGCTGTCCTGCTTCTCGGCGACCTGCAGGCCCAGCTCGCGCGCGGTCGCCCGGGTTTCCTCCTTGGTCAGCGCGCCGAGGGGGAACCGCAGGAAATCGAGCTGCTCGCGCGTCGTGGCGAAGAGGAAGTAGCTCTGGTCGCGGTCCAGATCGACCGGCCGGAAAAGCGCCCGCCGCCCGCCCACGACGGCGGAGCGCACGTAATGACCTGTTGCGAGCGCGGCCGCGCCGAGCTGGCGCGCGGTGTCCAGGAGGTCCGCGAACTTGACCGACTGGTTGCACGAGACGCAGGGGATCGGCGTCTCGCCGCGCGGATAGCTCTCGGCGAACGGCTCGATGACGGCCTGCCGGAACCGTGCCTCGTAATCGAGCACGTAATGGGGAATTCCGAGCCGCTCTGCCACGGCGCGGGCGTCGTGGATGTCCTGCCCGGCGCAGCAGGCGCCCGAGCGGTGCACCGCCGCACCATGATCGTAGAGCTGGAGCGTAACGCCGACAACGTCATAGCCGGCATTCTTAACGAGGCCCGCTACGACGGACGAGTCCACGCCGCCCGACATGGCGACGACGATTCGGGCCGCGCTTCGCGGCCCCGGGATTCCGAGATCAAGGCTCATGGTAAACGCCTGCTTTTGGCGCCCGGACTAGCCCAACCGAATCGGGCAGCAAGGCCAAGCATCTTTAGAATTGTTAAGCAATTCAAAGCGATGCACTTAGCCGAATTTTAAGGCGACCCGGCCTAGAAGGGGGCCACCGACGAGTTGTGCGTAAGAGTCCACCATGGCCGACCATATCCGTCCACGCGTGAAGTACGTGATCGGGCCCGATGGCAGTCCGCTGACCATCGCGGATCTTCCGGCCGCGAACACCAAGCGCTGGGTCATTCGGCGGAAGGCCGAGGTCGTGGCCGCCGTGCGCGGCGGTTTGCTCAGCCTCGAGGAAGCATGCGAGCGCTACACGCTCACCGTGGAGGAATTCCTCTCCTGGCAGCTTTCCATCGATCAGCATGGTCTCGCCGGGCTCCGTACCACCAAGATCCAGAAATATAGGAACTGATCGGGCGGCTTGAACCGCCCTTTTCGCGCAGGGCTGCTGCGGCCCTCTCGCCGCCAGCGCCGGCGCCCGGCCTTCCCACCGCGCCCGAACACGCGTAAGCCCCTCCGCGAAACGGAGGCGGGCTTTGACCACCGGCACTCACGAGTATCTCGACGATCCGCGCAACGCCTCTGTCCTGATTTCGGTCAATGGCGAGCTCGTCCCGCGCGAGCGCGCCGTCGTCTCCGTGTTCGATTCCGGCTTCGTGCTCGGCGACGGGGTCTGGGAGGGGCTGCGCGTCGCCGATGGCGGGATCGCCTTTCTGGACGCTCATCTCGATCGGCTCTACGAAGGCGCCAAGTCGATCGACATGGACATCGGGCTCGACCGGGCCGCGCTCGCAAGCCGCATCTTCTCCTGCCTGCGCGCGAACGCGATGCTCGACGGCGTGCACATCCGCCTCATGGTCACGCGCGGTGTGAAGCGGACGCCCTACCAGGATCCGCGGGTGACGATCGGGCCGGCAACGGTCGTCATCATTCCGGAATACAAGCTGCCCCGGCCGGACATGGTGGCGAGGGGGATCACCCTCTTCACCGTCCACATCCGGCGCACCGGGCCGGCAGAGCAGGACCAGAAGCTCAACTCGCATTCCAAGCTCAACTGCATCCTCGCCTGCATTCAGGCCACGAAGGCCGGCGCGGACGAAGCGTTGATGCTCGATCCTGCCGGCTTCGTGGCGACCTGCAACTCGACCCATTTCTTCATCGTGCGCAAGGGCGAGCTGTGGACCTCCCCGCCGGACTACTGCCTCGGCGGCATCACGCGCGGCAACATCCTCCGAGCGGCCCGCGAGGCCGGCATTCCAGCTCACGAGAAACGCTTCTCCACGGTGGACGTTTACGGGGCCGACGAAGCCTTCGTGACCGGCACCTTCGCGGGCCTGGTGCACGTGAGGTCCGTCGATGGCCGCGCCATCGGGTGGGACGCGGACCGGCAGGGCGCAGGTCCGGTCACGACCCGCCTGAGGGAACTCTACCGCAGCCTCGCCCGTCGTTCGCTGACGCCGATCGCGGACGGCGCGGTGAAGCATTGAGGAGCGGACATGGCTGCAAACGGTAATCCGATCCGAGTGGAGCGCTCGGGCCCGGCCGGACGGTACGTCCTGCCTTTGGAGAAGGACGCTGAAGCGGAGCTCCTGTTCCACGAGCGCACGGCGGGTGTCATCGCCATCACCTATGTGGAAGTGCCGTTCAGCCATCGCGGGAACGGGCTTGGCGAGCGCCTGGTCGAACATGCGGTGCGCGAGGCGCACGCGATCGGCCACAAGGTGGTCCCGCTCTGCTCCTTCGCGCGGCGCGTGTTCGAGGCGCACCCGGAATGGACCGAGCCCACGCCCATTCCTCCGGCATGAGGGATCGCGCCATTGCCGGGCCGTGATGCGCCCGTCGTCCGGATCGCGATGTGGTCCGGCCCGCGCAACCTCTCGACGGCGATGATGCGTTCGTTCGGCAACAGGTCCGATTGCGCGGTCATCGACGAGCCGTTCTACGCCAGCTTCCTGCGCATCTCGGGAGCGGATCATCCGATGCGCGACGAGGTGGTCCGGAGCCACGAGAGCGACTGGCGGCGGGTGGCCGACGTTCTCGCCGGGCCTGCGCCCGGCGGAAAGGCGCTGTTCTACCAGAAGCACATGACGCACCACATGCTGCCGGAGATCGGGCTGGGCTGGATGGCGGCCTGCAAACACGCCTTCCTCATCCGCCACCCGGCGCGGGTGCTCGCCTCCTACGCCGCGAAGAGGGAGGCGGTCTCGCTCTTCGACATCGGATTCACGCAACAGGAGAGGCTATTCGCGCAAGTCACTGACATGACGGGAAACATGCCGCCGGTCGTCGATGCGGACGCCATCCTGGCCGCGCCCCGCGCCGTGCTCTCCGGTCTCTGCCAGGCTCTCGGAATCGCGTTCGAGGAGTCGATGCTCGCCTGGCCCCCGGGTCCGCGTGCATCGGATGGTGTTTGGGCCCGGCACTGGTACGAGTCGGTGAACCGGTCCACGGGTTTCGGAAACCCCTCTCCGCTCCCCGTTCTGCAGGATCCTGCACTGCGGGAAATCGCGGCCGCGGCACTGCCGATCTATCGCCGCCTCGCGGCCCACGCGTTGCGCTGAAGTCTCAGCTCGCGGCCCGCACCGACCCGGAGCGACCCGCCTCCAGCGCAAGTTCGCGCTCCAGCTTCTCTTCCTCCTGCTGC
>JAEZEK010000430.1 GCA_023417735.1 Pseudomonadota bacterium
GTCTTCCTCTATCCGGGCGACGAGCGGCGCGGCTACCGGAACGGCCGTCTCAGGCTGGTCTACGAGGCGAACCCGATCGCCATGCTGATCGAGCAGGCCGGCGGCGCCGCAACCGACGGCGTCGAACGCATTCTCGCCATCACGCCCCAGGCGGTCCACCAGCGCGTGCCGCTCGTCTTCGGCTCCGCCGGCGAGGTGGCGCGGATCGCGCGCTATCACCTCGACCCGTCCCTGATCGCGCAGCGCGCGCCGCTCTTCGGCCATCGCGGCCTGTTCCGGGTCTGAGGGAGCGCAGCAATGTCCGCCAAGCACCCCATCATCTCCGTCACCGGCTCCTCGGGCGCGGGGACCACCTCGGTCCGGCGCACCTTCGAGCAGATATTCCGGCGCGAGCAGGTGAACGCCGTCCTCATCGAGGGCGACTCCTTCCACCGCTTCAATCGCGCCGAGATGCGCGCCGGCCAGGCCGAGGCCGAGGCGAACGGCAACAAGCACTTCAGCCATTTCAGCCCTGAGAACAACCTGCTCGAGGAGCTCGAGGCGGTGTTCGAGGAATACGGGCGGTCCGGCACCGGGCGGCTGCGCCATTACGTGCACGATTCCGAGGAGGCTGCGCTCTATGGCGCCGAGCCCGGGACCTTCACGGCGTGGGAGCCGTTCCCGGCGGAGAGCGACCTGCTCTTCTACGAGGGGCTGCACGGCGCGGTCGTCACCGACACGGTCAACGTCGCGCGCCACGCCGACCTGAAGATCGGGGTCGTGCCGGTCATCAATCTCGAATGGATCCAGAAGATCCACCGCGACAAGGCCACGCGCGGCTATTCGACGGAAGCCGTCACGGACGTGATCCTCCGGCGGATGCCGGATTACATCCACTACATCTGCCCGCAATTCACCGAGACCAACATCAACTTCCAGCGCGTGCCGGTGGTCGACACGTCGAACCCGTTCGTCGCGCGCTGGATACCGACCGCCGACGAATCCATGGTGGTCATTCGCTTCGCCAATCCGCGCGGCATCGACTTCCCGTACCTGCTCTCGATGATCCCCGACGCCTTCATGTCGCGGGCGAACTCCATCGTGATCCCGGGCGGCAAGCTCGACCTCGCGATGCAGCTGATCCTCACGCCCCTCATCCTGCAGCTCATCGAGCGCAAGAAGCGCGTCTCCTGACGGCAGCAAGGAGCCAGCCATGACCCCGAGCATGATCGCCGCCCAGACCCGCCCGGCCGAGCCACGATCCGAACAAGCCGCGCCGGCCCCGTCGGTTCGCGAGATGGCGAACGCCGTCCGCGCGCTTGCGATGGATGCCGTCGAGGTGGCGAAGTCCGGCCATCCCGGCATGCCGATGGGCATGGCCGACGTCGCGACGGTCCTCTTCACCCGCTTCCTCGACTTCGACCCGCTCGCGCCCGATTGGCCGGACCGCGACCGCTTCGTGCTGTCGGCCGGGCACGGCTCGATGCTGCTCTACGCGCTGCTCCATCTCACGGGCTACCCGGAGATGACGGTCGAGGAGCTGAAGCGCTTCCGCCAGCTCGGCGCGCGCACCGCCGGACATCCCGAATACGGCCACGCCGCCGGCGTGGAGATGACCACGGGCCCGCTCGGCCAGGGCATCGCCTCGGCGGTCGGCATGGCGCTTGCCGAGCGCCTGATGAACGCGCGCCACGGCGACGCGCTGGTCGATCACTTCACCTACGTGATCGCCGGCGACGGCTGCCTCATGGAGGGCATCAGCCACGAGGCGATCGACCTTGCCGGCCATCTCCGGCTGTCGCGCCTCATCGTGCTCTTCGACGAGAACGCGATCTCGATCGACGGCCCGACCTCGCTGTCCACCTCGATGGACCAGCTGAAACGGTTTGAGACGGCCGGATGGAACGTCAGCCGCGTCGATGGGCATGACCCGGAAGCGGTGTCGGCGGCGATCGAAGCGGCGCGCATGGCGGACCGCCCGTCGCTCATCGCCTGCCGCACCGTGATCGGCTACGGCGCGCCCGCGAAGCAGGGCACGTCCGGCGTCCACGGCAGCCCGCTCGGCTCGGCCGAGATCGCGGCGGCGCGGCAGGCGCTCGCCTGGCCGCACCCGCCCTTCGTCGTCCCCGGCGACATCAGGGAGGCATGGCTCGCGGCCGGACGGCGCGGCGCGGAGCGCCGGCGCGCATGGTCGGGCCGGCTCGCTGCCGAACCCCTCGAAACGCAGGCTGCGTTCCTGTCGGCCGTCAAGGGCGATGCGCCCGGCCTCGACGAGGCGGTCGGCCGCGTGAAGGCACGCTTCGCCGAAGAGCGCCCGAACCTCGCTACCCGCGTCTCCTCCCAGAAGGTGCTGGAAGAGCTCGTCCCCGCTTTGCCGAGCCTCCTCGGCGGCTCGGCCGACCTGACCGGCTCCAACGGGACGCGGGTGAAGGCCCACAGGCCGGTTTCGCCGGACGATTTCTCGGGCGACTACATCCATTACGGCGTCCGCGAGCACGGCATGGCGGCGGCGATGAACGGCATCGCCCTCCACGGCGGCTTCATCCCCTATGGCGGCACCTTTCTCGCCTTCGCCGACTATTCCCGGCCTGCGATCCGGCTCGCCGCGCTGATGGGCGTGCGGGTCATCCACGTGATGACGCACGATTCGATCGGCCTCGGCGAGGACGGCCCGACGCACCAGCCGGTCGAGCACCTGGCCGCGCTGAGGGCGATCCCGAACCTCAACGTCTTCCGTCCCGCCGACGCGATGGAGACGGCGGAGTGCTGGGAGCTCGCCATCGCCGCGGCGGCGACGCCCTCCGTGCTCTGCCTGTCGCGGCAGAACCTGCCCGCGCAGAGAACGGATGTCGGGGCGTCGAACCGCGTCGCCGAAGGCGGATACGTGCTGCGCGAAGCGGCGGGCGGACGTGACGTCACCCTGATCGCGTCCGGCTCCGAGGTGGCAATCGCCGCCGAAGCTGCAGACCTCCTGGCGGCCGAGGGCATACGCGCGGCGGTTGTCTCCATGCCGTGCATGGATCTCTTCAAGGCGCGTTCGGCCGGCGAGCGCCGGGCCGTGCTCGGCGATGCGCCCCGCATCGCGATCGAAGCGGCTGTCCGCGACGGCTGGGATCGGTACCTGCGCGACGACGACGTCTTCATCGGCATGGACGGCTTCGGCGCCTCGGCGCCGGCCGAAGAGCTCTACCGCCATTTCGGCATCACCGCGGAGCGCATCGTGGAGACGGCGCGCCTCCTCGTCGAAACCAGCAACAGGGAGACGAACTGATGGCCCGCATCACGCTGCGCCAGCTCCTCGACCACGCCGCCGAGCACGGCTACGGGGTGCCGGCCTTCAACATCAACAACATGGAGCAGGGGCTCGCGATCATGGAGGCGGCCGAGGCCGTCGACTCCCCGGTCATCATCCAGGCGAGCCGCGGCGCGCGGTCCTATGCCGGCGACATCATGCTCGCGAAGATGATCGACGCGCTCGAGCAGATGTATCCCGCGATCCCGCTCTGCATGCACCAGGATCACGGCAACAGCGAAGCCACCTGCATGACCGCCATCCAGCACGGATTCACCTCCGTGATGATGGACGGCTCGCTCGAGGCCGACGCGAAGACCCCGGCATCCTACGAGTACAACGTCGCCATCACGCGCCGCGTCGTCGACATGGCGCACTGGGTCGGCGCGTCCGTCGAGGGCGAGCTCGGCGTGCTCGGCTCGCTGGAGAGCGGGCAGGGGGAGGCGGAGGACGGCCACGGCGCGGAGGGTACGCTGTCACACGACCAGCTCCTGACCGATCCCGACCAGGCGGTCGACTTCGTCCGCGCGACGCGCGTCGATGCGCTCGCCATCGCGATGGGCACCTCGCACGGCGCCTACAAGTTCACGCGCAAGCCGGACGGCGCCATCCTCGCCATGAACGTGGTCGAGGCGATCCACCAGCGGCTGCCGGACACACATCTCGTCATGCACGGCTCCTCCTCGGTGCCGCAGGCGCTGCAGGACCTCTTCAACGAGGCCGGCGGCGAGATGCCCAAGACCTGGGGCGTGCCGGTGGAGGAGATCGTGCGCGGCATCCGCCACGGGGTCCGCAAGGTGAACATCGACACCGACTGCCGGCTCGCCATGACGGCGCAGTTCCGGAAGGTGGCGAGCGCCAGCCGCAGCGAGTTCGACCCGCGGAAATTCCTGAAGCCGGCGATGGACGCCATGCGCGACCTCTGCCGCGAGCGCTTCGAGCAGTTCGGCACGGCCGGGCACGCCTCGAAGATCCGAGTCCTGCCGATGGCCGAAATGGCCCGGCGCTACAAGAGCGGGGCGCTCGACCCGGCCGTCACCGAAACCGCCGCACGCGCGGCCTGACCCAGAAAAAGCGAGGCGAAAGCCATGGATACCTCAGCCAAGACCGTGACCGGCAAGGACCGCTACAAGTCCGGCGTCATGGAATACCGCAAGATGGGCTATTGGGAGCCCGACTACGAACCGAAGGACACCGACGTCATCGCCTGCTTCCGGGTCACCCCGCAGGACGGCGTCGACCCGGTCGAGGCCTCGGCCGCGGTCGCGGGCGAATCCTCCACCGCGACCTGGACGGTGGTCTGGACCGACCGCCTCACGGCCTGCGAGAAGTACCGGGCGAAGTGCTACCGGGTCGATCCGGTGCCGAACGCGCCGGGCCAGTACTTCGCCTACATCGCCTACGATCTCGATCTCTTTGAGCCGGGCTCGATCGCGAACCTGACCGCGTCCATCATCGGCAACGTCTTCGGCTTCAAGCCGCTCAAGGCGCTGCGGCTCGAGGACATGCGCCTGCCGACGGCCTACGTGAAGACCTTCGACGGGCCGGCAACCGGCATCGTCGTCGAGCGCGAGCGGCTCGACAAGTTCGGCCGTCCGCTCCTCGGCGCCACCGTGAAGCCGAAGCTCGGCCTGTCCGGCCGCAATTACGGCCGCGTCGTCTACGAGGCGCTGAAGGGCGGACTCGACTTCACCAAGGACGACGAGAACATCAACTCGCAGCCCTTCATGCATTGGCGCGACCGCTTCCTCTACTGCATGGAGGCGGTGAACAAGGCCCAGGCCGAGACCGGCGAGATGAAGGGCACGTACCTCAACGTCACCGCGGCGACGATGGAGGACATGTACGAGCGCGCCGAGTTCGCCAAGGAGCTCGGCTCGGTGATCGTCATGATCGACCTCGTGATCGGCTACACGGCCATCCAGTCGATGTCGAAATGGGCGCGCCGGAACGACATGATCCTGCACCTCCACCGCGCCGGCCACTCCACCTACACGCGGCAGAAGTCGCACGGCGTGTCGTTCCGGGTGATCGCGAAGTGGATGCGGCTCGCCGGCGTCGACCACATCCATGCCGGCACGGTCGTCGGCAAGCTCGAGGGCGACCCGGCTACGACCAAGGGCTATTACGACATCTGCCGGGAGGACTACCTGCCGCAGCAGCTCGGCAACGGCATCTTCTTCGACCAGAACTGGGCGAGCCTCAGGAAGCTGATGCCGGTCGCCTCCGGCGGCATCCATGCCGGCCAGATGCACCAGCTCCTCGATCTCCTCGGCGAGGACGTCGTGCTGCAGTTCGGCGGAGGCACGATCGGGCACCCGATGGGCATCGCGGCCGGCGCTGCGGCGAACCGGGTCGCGCTCGAGGCGATGGTGCTCGCCCGCAACGAGGGCCGGGACTACCTCAACGAAGGCCCCGACATCCTGGCCGCGGCCGCCCGGCACTGCCTGCCGCTCCGCCAGGCGCTGGAGACCTGGAAGGACGTCACCTTCAACAACGCCTCGACCGACACCCCGGACTTCGTTCCGACCGCGACCGCGGCGGAGTGACGGACCGCACCGAAAGGATCACGACCATGCGTCTCACCCAGGGCTGCTTCTCCTTCCTGCCGGATCTGACCGACGACCAGATCCGCGCCCAGGTCCAGTACTGCATCGACAACGGCTGGGCGGTGAACATCGAGTTCACCGACGACCCCCATCCCCGCAACACCTACTGGGAGATGTGGGGGCACCCGATGTTCGACATCCGCGACCCGGCCGGCGTCATGATGGAGCTCGCCGAATGCCGGAAGGTCTACGGCGACCGCTACATCCGCCTCTCCGGCTTCGACGCCAGCCACGGCTGGGAGTCCGTGCGGATCTCCTTCATCGTGAACCGCCCGGCCGAGGAGCCCGGCTTCCGGCTCGAGCGCCAGGAGCTGGCCGGCCGCGCCATCCGCTACACGACCAAGGCCTACGCGGCCGACAGTCCCGCCGGCC
>JAEZEK010000120.1 GCA_023417735.1 Pseudomonadota bacterium
GAGGAGCGCACGACCGAAGGCGGCCTGGACGCCGCCGGCGCCCGGCGCCACCTCGAGCGCTTCGTCGGCAGGCTGGTGGACGCCGGCATCCGCGTTTCGCTGTTCATCGAGCCCGACCGCGCCCAGATCGAGGCGGCGAAGGCGCTCGGCGCCCCGGTCGTCGAACTGCACACGGGGCGCTATTGCGAGGTGGCGGAAGAGGGGGAGGGCGGTGCGGGCGAGCTCGCCCGGCTCGCGGAGGCGGCCCGGCACGGCGCAGCGCTCGGCCTGGAGGTCCATGCCGGACACGGCCTCGGCTATGCCACGGTGCAGCCCGTCGCCGCGCTGCCCGAGATCGCGGAGCTCAACATCGGCCACTTCCTGGTCGGCGAGGCGATCTTCGTCGGGCTCGAGGCGAGCGTGCGACGCATGCGCGCGCTCATGGACGAGGCCAGGCCGGCCGGCAGCGCGGAGGCGGCGAGATGATCGTCGGGATCGGCAGCGACCTCATCGACATCCGCCGCGTCGAGAAGACCCTCGAGCGCTTCGGCGAACGGTTCGTCCAGCGCGTCTTCACGGATGTCGAGCAGCGCAAGTCGGACCGCCGCCGGGCGCGCGCCGCATCCTATGCGAAGCGCTTCGCGGCCAAGGAAGCGTGCGCCAAGGCGCTCGGGACGGGCCTGCGCGACGGCGTGTTCTGGCGCGACATGGGGGTGGTGAACCTCCCGTCGGGAAAGCCCACCATGCGGCTCGCCGGCGGTGCGGCCGAACGGCTCGTGGCGCTCATGCCGGCCGGCTGCGATCCGGTGATCCATCTCACGATCACCGACGACTGGCCGCTCGCGCAGGCTTTCGTGGTCATCGAGGCGCAGCCGAAAGCCGCCGTCCTGCCGCAATGATCCGGTCCAAGACGCGCATTGCGGCGGCCGCCCATGGCCGTTACACCGAACCCACCCATCGAGCAGGACGGAGCCATGAGCGTGGCTGAACGCAGCGCCGGTACGAAGCCGAAGGAGCACGGCGGCATCGGCGAGACCATCAAGGTCATCATCCAGGCGCTGCTGATCGCCCTCGTGTTCCGGACCTTCCTCTACCACCCGTTCAACATCCCGTCCGGGTCGATGATGCCGACGCTGCTCGTCGGCGACTACCTGTTCGTCTCAAAGTTCAGCTACGGCTACAGCCGCTATTCCTTCCCGATCGACCTGCCGTTCGTCAGGGGGCGGGTGTTCGGCTCCGCCCCGGAGCGCGGCGACGTGGCCGTGTTCCGCCTGCCGCGCGACCCCAGCACCGACTACATCAAGCGCGTGGTCGGGCTGCCCGGCGACAAGATCCAGGTGAAGGACGGCGTCCTCTTCATCAACGGCGAGGCGGTGAAGCGCGAGCGCGTCGACGACTATATCGGGCAGACGCCGTTCGGGCAGACGGTGCGCATCCGCCAGTATCGCGAGACGATGCCGAACGGCGTGAGCTACCTGACGCTCGACATGACGGAGACGGGCGAGAAGGACAACACGGAAGTCTACGAGGTGCCGCCCGGCCATTATTTCATGATGGGCGACAACCGCGACAACTCGACGGACAGCCGGTTCCTCCAGTTCGTCGGCTACGTGCCGGAGGAGAATCTCGTCGGGCGCGCCGAGATCATCTTCTTCTCCGTCGACGAGGACGCCCGGCCGTGGGCGGTCTGGCAGTGGCCGGAGACGCTGAGGGTCGGCCGGTTCTTCGATCTCCTATGAGGCGCGACGCGGGCCTCTCCGGGCTCGAGGAGTGCCTCGGCTACCGTTTTCGCGACGAGAGCCTGCTGATACGGGCACTCACCCATGCGAGCGCGATCGCCAACCCGTCCGAGCAGCTGGACACCTACCAGCGGCTGGAATTCCTCGGCGACCGCGTGCTGGGGCTTGTCATCGCCGACATGCTGGACGAACATTATCCCGAGGCGCCGGAGGGGGAACTGTCTCGCCGTCTCGCCCGCCTGGTGAGCGGCGAAACCTGCGCGAAGGTCGCCAAGGACATGGGCCTGCCGTCCCACCTGCGCATCGGGGGCAGCATCCGCAGCGCCAGCCGGGCGACCTGCGGCGTCCTCGCCGACGTCTGCGAGTCCGTGATCGGTGCGGTCTACCGCGACGGCGGCTACGAGGCCGCCCGCCCGCTCGTCGAACGGTTCTGGCGCGACCGGCTGGAAACGATGCGCGGCCCGCTCCGCGACGCCAAGACCGAGCTCCAGGAATGGGCGCACCGGCACGGCTTCGAGACGCCGGTCTACGAGGAGGTCCAGCGCTCCGGGCCGGATCACGCGCCCAAGTTCGAGGTCGAGGTGAAGATCGGCGGCACCGAGGGCGGCAGCGGCAGCGGGCGCTCCAAGCGGGAGGCCGAGCACGAGGCGGCCGCCGGCGTGCTCCGCAGGGAGGGCGTATGGAACCCGGCGTGAAGAAGGATGATGCCGGGGCGCCCGCGACGCGGGCCGGCTTCGTGGCGCTCATCGGCGCGCCCAATGCCGGCAAGTCGACGCTCCTCAACGCGCTCGTCGGCTCCAAGGTCTCGATCGTCACGCACAAGGTGCAGACGACGCGGGCGCTCGTGCGCGGCATCACCATCCACGATGCCGCCCAGATCATCTTCGTCGACACGCCCGGCATCTTCGCGCCGAGGCGCCGCCTCGACCGCGCCATGGTGACGACCGCCTGGGGCGGCGCGGCCGACGCCGACGTCGTCGCGCTCCTCGTCGACGCCCGGAAGGGGCTGACGGTCGAGGTGCGGGACATCGTCGGGCGGCTCGGCAGCGACTTCCCCGCCAACCGCGCGAAGGTCCTCATCCTCAACAAGGTCGACGTGGTGAAGCGCGACCGCCTGCTGGCGCTCGCGGCCGAGGCGAACGAGGCGGTCGCCTTCGACCGCACCTTCATGGTCTCGGCGTTGACCGGCGACGGTGTCGGCGACCTGATGGACTACTTCGCCGCCGTCATGCCGGCCGGACCCTGGCTCTACCCGGAGGATCAGATGTCCGATCTTCCGCTGCGCGCGCTCGCTGCCGAGGTGACGCGCGAGAAGCTGATGATGCGGCTCCACGAGGAGCTTCCCTACGAGTCCACGGTCGAGACGGAGAAATGGACCGAGACGCCGAAGGGCGTGCGCATCGACCAGGTGATCTACGTGGCCCGCGACAGCCAGCGCAAGATCGTGCTCGGCAAGGGCGGCCAGACCATCAAGGCGATCTCGATGGCGGCCCGCCACGATCTCGCGGAGATGGTCGGCAAGCCGGTCCACCTGTTCCTGTTCGTCAAGGTGCGGGAGAACTGGTCCGACGATCCCGAGCGCTATCGCGAGATGGGCCTCGAGTTCCCGCGCTAGGGGCCGGCGATGCAGTGGAGCGAGGAAGCCATTGCCGTCGGCACCCGCAGACACGGCGAGGGTTCGGTCATCCTGGAGGTGATGACGCGGGAGCGCGGGCGCCATCTCGGCATGGTGCGCGGCGGCCGCTCGAAGGCGATGCGCCCCGTCCTCCAGCCCGGGAACACGCTCGTCGTGACCTGGCGCGCCCGCCTCGACGAGCATCTCGGCACGTTCCGCGCGGAGCCGGTACTGGAGCGCGCGGCCGCCATCATGGCGTCGAGCGTCGCCACGTTCGGGCTCCAGCTCCTCGCCGAGCACCTGCGGCTCCTGCCGGAGCGCGACCCGCATCCGCGGCTCTACGACGTGCTGGCCGTCCTCGTCGACCATCTCGACGATCCGGTCGTCGCCGGCGCCCTCGTCGCCCGCTTCGAGATCCTTCTCCTCGACGAGCTCGGGTTCGGCCTCGACCTCGACAGCTGCGCGCTGACCGGGAGCGCCGAGGACCTCGCCTATGTCTCGCCCAGGACGGGCAGGGCGGTGTGCCGCGAAGCGGCCGCACCCTATGCGGCGCGGCTCCTGCCGCTGCCGGCCTTCCTCACGAGCGCCGGCGCGGCGCCCGCCTTCGACGGCGCGGATATCGCCGCAGCCTTCGCCTTGACCGGCCATTTCCTGGAACGGCATGTCTGGGAGCCGCGCGGCCGGCCCGCGCCGGAGGTGCGGCACGCCTTCCTGCGCGCCGTCCACGACCGGGCGATCGCGGCCTGACGATTCTGAACCCCGAGCGCACGGAGAGCAGCATGAAGATCACCTGGTTCGGCCATTCCGCCTTCCGCGTCGAGTTCGGCGAGGCCGTCATCCTGATCGACCCGTTCCTGTCGGGGAACCCGACCTTCGAGGGCGACCTGAGCGACGCCTCGCGCGGCTGCACGCACGTGCTCCTGACGCACGGCCACGACGACCACATCGGCGACGCGGCCGCGATCTGCGGCGCGAGCGGCGCGCAGCTGGTGAGCTCGTTCGAGGTCTGCATGTTCCTGGCGGCGCAGGGGGCGGACAACGTCAACCCGGGCAATCACGGCGGTACCGTCGATTGCGGGCCGTTCACGGTCTCCTTCGTGAACGCGCTCCATTCGTCCTCGACGATCAAGGACGGGCGGCCGGTCTATCTCGGAAACCCGATGGGCCTGATCGTGAAGGCGCCGGGCCAGCCGACGCTCTACCACATGGGCGACACGGAGGTCTTCGGCGACATGGCGCTCATCGAGGAGATCCACCGCCCGGAAATCGGCATCGTGCCGATCGGCGACCGCTTCACGATGGGCGCGCGGACGGCGGCGATGGCCTGTCGGCGCTTCTTCAACTTCCGGCACGTCGTCCCGGCGCACTACGCCACCTTCCCGATGCTCGACCAGAGCGCGGACCGCTTCCTCGCCGAGATGGGCGACCAGGCCTCGCGCGTGATCGTGCCGGAGCGCCTTGCCCCGTTCGAGGTGTAGCGCCGCGCGCAATTGTGTCGCCGGGCGCGGCGGTCTATAGCCGGGCGATCCGAGCCCACCGGCACCCGCGGGAACTCCCATGTCCGTCGACCTCGCCACCGTCAAGCGCGTCGCGCATCTCGCCCGCATCCGCGTCACGGACGACGAGGCGGCCGCGCTCCAGGACGAGCTCAACGCCATCCTCGGCTTCGTCGAGCAGCTGAACGAGGTGGACGTGACGGGCGTGGAGCCGATGACCTCGGTCATTCCGATGACCGTGAAGCGACGCGAGGACGTGGTGAACGACGGCGGCATCGCCGACGCGATCGTCGCCAACGCGCCGCTCACCGAGGAGAACTACTTCCTCGTGCCGAAGGTGGTGGAGTAGGCCGTGGCGATCGCCGTCGCCGTCGAAAGCCCGCTGCAGGACGACGTGCGCCGGCTCGTCGGCGAACTCAACGACGCGCTCCTCGCGCTCACCCCGCCGGAATTCTGCTTCCACATGAGCGTGGAGGAGATGGCGGACGCGGAGACGACCGTCTTCATCGCGCGCGACGACGGGCAGGCGGTCGCCTGCGGGGCGCTGCGCCGGCACGCGGACGGCATCGGCGAGGTCAAGCGCATGTATACGCGCCCGCAATGGCAGGGGCGCGGCATCGGCGGGGCCATCCTTGCGGAGATCGAGGCGCTCGCCCGGCGCGAGGGCCTGGCGCGCCTGGTCCTGGAGACCGGCGACCGCCACCCGGCCGCGTGGCGCGTCTACGAGCGCGCCGGCTTCACGCGCTGCGGGCCGGTGCTCGACTACCCGGATTCCGAATGGTCCGTCTTCTACGAAAAGACCCTCAGCCAGCACGAACAGGCCGCATGAGCGATCTCACCGCCCTCACCATCGCCGCCATCCGCGAGGGGCTGCGCAAGAAGGAATTCTCGGCCGCCGAGCTGACCGAATCCTATCTCGACGCGATCGACCGCTCCAACGAGGCGCTCAACGCCTATGTCGTCGTCACCCACGAGCGCGCCCGCGACATGGCGGCGGACGCGCAGCGGCGGATCGCCCGCGACGAGGCGCGTCCCCTCGAAGGCGTGCCGCTCGGCATCAAGGACCTGTTCTGCACGCGCGGCGTCCACAGCCAGGCGGCGAGCCACATCCTGGACGGCTTCGAGCCTCCCTACGAATCGACCGTCACCGCGAACCTCTGGCGCGACGGCGCCGTCATGCTCGGCAAGCTCAACATGGACGAGTTCGCGATGGGCTCCTCCAACGAGACGAGCCATTACGGGCCGGTCGTCAATCCGTGGCGGCGCAACGCGGCGGGCGACGGCCAGAACGATGCGCGCCTCGTGCCGGGCGGCTCGTCGGGCGGATCGGCGGCCGCGGTCGCGGCGAGGCTCTGCGC
>JAEZEK010000191.1 GCA_023417735.1 Pseudomonadota bacterium
CATCGTGGATTTCACGCGCGACTTCGGCGCTTGCCGTGGTGTTGTCGATGAGGGTGGCGCCGGCCTTCATGCCGGCGATCGCGCCGGTCTCGCCCAGCGTCACCGAACGCAGGTCGTCGTCATTGCCCACGCAGGTGAAGACGAAGTCGGCATCGCGGGCAGCCTCGGCAGGCGTGGCCGCGGACCGGCCGCCGTATTTCCTTACCCATTCCTCGGCCTTTGCGGCGGTGCGGTTGTAGACGGTCACCTCGTGCCCGCCCTTCTCAGCGATGTGCCCCGCCATCGGGAAACCCATCACGCCCAGTCCGATGAAGGCCACCTTCGCCATCGCGCTCTCCTGATTCCGCGGTCGCCTCGGGATAGCGCCGGCGGAGGTGGTTGTCAGGCTCTCACGCCCGCAGCGCGAGGTGCCTGGTCAGCCGTCCCTCCATCGCGTTCCAGACCCGCCTGAGCGTCTCGACCACCGCCAGATAGAGCGCGGCGGCGTAGAGATAGATTGTCATGTCGAAGCTGCGCGAGAAGGCGAGGCGGGTCTCGCCCATGAGATCGAGCACCGTGACGATGCTCGCCACCGCCGAGCCCTTGATCATCAGGATGATCTCGTTGCCGAGCGGCCGGAGCGCGATGATCGCTGCCTGCGGCATCACCACGTAGCGGAAGATGTGCCAGCGCGACAGGCCGAGCGCCGACGCCGCTTCCGACTGCCCTCGCGGCACCGACCGGATCGCGCCACGGTAGATCTCGGCCTGGTAGGCGGCCGTGTTCAGCGTGAAGGTGAAGGCCGCGCAGTTGAAGGCGTCGCGGAAGAAGCTCCAGAGGCCAACCGCGTCGAGGGCCGGGCGGAACTGGCCCATGCCGTAATAGACGAGGAAGAGTTGCGCGAGGAGCGGCGTGCCCCGGAAGAAGTAGACATAGGCGAAGGAGACCGCGCGCAGCACGCGGTTCTCCGAGAGCCGCGCGAGCGCGACGGGGATGGCGAGCAGGACCCCGAAGAGGATCGCCACCAGGACCAGCCGGAGCGTGACGCCGAGCCCTTCCAGCAGTTCCGGCCCGTAGCGCTGGAGGAGGTCGAGGCTCACGGATTCGTCCCGATCGCGACCGGCTCGCCCCGGGGGACTGCGCCGCGCTGCCGTTCGCCCCGTTCCGCCCACCGTTCGATTGCCGTGATGCCGAACGAGGAGACGATCGACATCACCAGGTAGATCATGCACGCGACGAAATAGAAGAAGAACGGCTCCTTGGTGTTGCCGACCGCGACGGATGTCGCCCGGAGGAGGTCGTTCAGCGCGATGACCGAGACGAGCGAGGTGTCCTTCAGGAGGATCAGCCAGAGGTTGGCGAGCCCGGGAAGGGCAAGGCGGACGAGCTGCGGCAGGATGACGAGCAGCAGCGTTTGCATGCGGTGCAGGCCGAGCGCTGCCGAACCTTCCCACTGGCCCTTTGGAATGCCGTTGAACGCGGCCGCGAAGACCTCGCTCGCATAGGCGGCGAAGACGAGCCCGAGGGCGACCATGCCGGCCACGAAGCCGTTCACCTCAACGTAGGTGTCGGAGACGAGCCGCACCGCCCATTGCAGCAGCATCTGGCCGCCGTAATAGACGATGAAGAGGGTGAGCAGCTCCGGCAGCCCCCGGAACACGGTGGTGAAGGTTTCGCCGAAGCCGCGGAGGAACGGATTGCGGCTGCGCTTGGCGAGCGCGATCAGAAGGCCGAGGGCGAGCCCGACCGGCAGCGTCGACAGCGCGAGGCGGATCGTCAGCCACGTGCCCGCCGCGATTTCGTCGCCCCAGCCGGTCGGCCCCGGCGCCAGCAGGGAAATCAGGTCGGCCATCGCACCCCGCCCGGCGGCTCACCGCGGCGGGGCCGGAGCCCCGCCGGGAGGCGGGCGCGCATCAGCCGCCGTAGACGTCGAAGTCGAAGTACTTCTTGTTGATCGCCTCGTAGGTGCCGTCGGCGCGGATCTCCTGGATCGCCTTATTGAACATCTCGACGAGGTCGGTGTCCTCCTTGCGGATGGCGATGCCGGCGCCCTCGCCGTGGATTTCCTCGACCGGCTCGATGGTGCCCGCGATCTTGCAGCAGGCGCCGTCGGGAGTGTCCAGCCATTCGGAAAGGACCACCACGTCGTCGACCGCGCCGTCGAGACGCCCGTTCTGGAGATCGAGCTTATACTCGTCGGCGGTCGGGTACATCTTCAGCTGGGCGTCCTTGTAGAACTGCTCCACGTAGCGCGAATGGGTGGTGGAGGACTGCGCGCCGATGGCCTTGCCCGCGACATCCTCCGGGCTGGCGCCCTGGATGGCGGAGTCCTTCGGCACGGCGAGGGCGGGGGGCGTATTGTAGTACTTGCCGGTGAAGGCGACCTTCTCGGCGCGCTCCGGCGTGATCGACATGGAAGCGATGATCGCGTCGTACTTGCCGGCGAGCAGCGCCGGGATCATGCCGTCCCAATCCTGCGTGACGAACTCGCACTCGACCTTCATCTTCTCGCACAGCGCCTTGGCGACATCGATGTCGAACCCGACGAGCTGGTTGTCGGGCGTCAGCTCGTTGAAGGGCGGATAAGCGCCCTCGGTGCCGATCCGGACCTTCGTCCATTCCTTGGCTTCGGCAATGCCGCCGAAAAGTGCGGCCATCGTCGCCGCGAGCGCCAGACGCTTGAGGATGCGCATATGAGTCTGCCCTGTTCCCTGCTTGACGTTTTTCGTCGGCCGCAAGCGGCCGCGCTGGCGGGCATACTCCGATCAAAGCCTCCCACGCGCAACGGGGATTCGCGCCCGAACGAGCAGGAAGCAGGCGCTTTGCGGCGGTTTCAGACCCGGATGCCGAACGCCGAAAACGGGATGAACGGCACCGGCGTGCCCGGCGCGACCGCAACCGTGTCCTCGTCGAGTTCGATCAGGCCGTCTGCCTCGCGCAGCGACGTGATCAGGCCGGACCCGTCGCGCGGGAACCGGCGCACGAGGAGCCTCCCGTCCGGCCCTTCCACGAGGATGCCGCGCAGGAACTCGCGGCGGCCCTCCTTCTTGCGCGGAAGCTCGAAATCCGCGGGCACGAGGAAGCGTGGCGGGGCCGTGAACACGCCGCCGCCGAGCGCGACCAATGTCGGCCGGGCATAGAGCAGGAAGCAGACGAAGGCGGCGACCGGATTGCCGGGAAGCGCCAGCACCACGCAATCCCCGATTTGGCCGAAGCTCATCGGGCGCCCGGGCTTCACGGCCAGCTGCCATAGATGGCGCTTGCCGAGCGCGTCCAGGCTGGTGACGAGATGGTCTTCCTCGCCTCGCGATGCGCCGCCGGTCGTGAGCACCGCGTGGTGCTGGCCGGCCGCGGCGGAGAGCGTCGCGAGCACCGCTTCGGCCCGGTCGGGCACCAGGCCGAGGTCGGTCACCTCCGCCCCGACGGTCTCGAGGAGCGAGCGCAGCAGGTAATGATTGGAATCGTAGACCTGGCCGCTCCCGAGCGGGTGGCCCGGGCGGACCAGTTCGTCGCCGGTGGACAGCACCGCCACCTTGAGGCGCTCGAACACGGCGATGCGGTCGCGTCCCGTCGAGGCGATCGCCGCCACCTCCTGCGGGCGCAGCGTGGTGCCGGGCGGCACGACCACGGCGCCTTCGCGAAGGTCTTCGCCCGCCTTCCGACGGTTGGCGCCCTGCTTCAGGCCGGGCGGAATCGCCACGAAGTCCCAGCCGTCCTGGCGGTGCGGCTCGCAATCCTCCTGCATCGCGACCGTGTCGGCGCCCGCCGGCATCAGCGCGCCCGTGAAGATTCGGACGGCCTGGCCAGGGGCGAGCGGGGCCTCGCTCGGATGGCCGGCGGCGACGCGGTCCGCCACCCTGAACCAGCCGCCCGCCTCCTCGTAATCGGAATGGGCGAAGGCGTAGCCGTCGACCGCGGCGTTGTCGCCCGCCGGCACCGCCCGCGGGCTGGTCACGCTCTCGGCGATGATCCGGCCGGCGGCACGGTCGAGCGCAATCTCCTCCACCCGGACGACGCGGACGACGCGGGCGCGAAGGATCGCCAGCGCCTCGTCGTGCCGGAGCCTCTCACTGTCGGTGAGGAAGCAATCGTCGATCAGGCGGCGCTCAGACATGTGCGCTTCGAAGGTTCAGGCGACCGGCGATGAAATCGGCGATCGCCGCGACATCGTCGAGGGCGAAGCATGGCAGGCCGCGGCTATCGGTCGGATGGTCGGCCGCGATGGCGGCGATGGTCGGATCGTCGGGGGCGAGCGGGCGATCGCCGGCGGCGGCGGACCGGCGAACCTCGATCTTGGGAATGCTCTCCCGCTTGTAGCCCTCGACGAGCACGAGGTCGCACGGCGAGAGCCGCCGCAGCACCGACTCGAACACCGGCTCCGCCTCGCCCCGAAGCTCGTGCATCAGCGCCCAGCGCTTTCCAGAGACGATCAGCACCTCACCGGCGCCGGCGGCCCGGTGTCGGAAGGAATCGGTCGCCGGCTGGTCGATGTCGAAGTCGTGGTGGGCGTGCTTGATCGTCGACACCGACAGGCCGCGGCCGGCGAATTCGGTGACGAGCCGCGTGACGAGCGTCGTCTTGCCGGAGTTCTTCCAGCCGGTCACGCCGAAGACCGGAAGGGTCATTAGGCGGTCTCGCCTTCGAGCGCCCTGGCGATGCCGGCCGCCCTTTCGGCCTCCTCCGGCGTGTTCACGTTGTAGAACGGGTCGATCTCCTCGCCGGCCGCCGCGATCGTCTCGAAGGGGACGTTCAGGCGGACGTGCCGGTCGGTGAAAGCGAGGATCTTGCCGCTCTCGCCGCTCCTCAGGAAGGCCTCGAGCGCGTCGGCGAGCGCGATCGGCCACAGGCCGAACACCGGATGCGTGCCGTCGGGCGAGGCGGCGAGGGCGATCGTGTCCTCGTCCCGTCCGCATCCCTCCGACAGCCGCGCCACCAGGTTGCGGGGAAAGAACGGCGTGTCGCCGGCGACGCTCACGATGAAACGCGCCGCGGGCATCGCCAGTTCGGCCCAGCGCATGCCGGCCAGCAC
>JAEZEK010000217.1 GCA_023417735.1 Pseudomonadota bacterium
CTCCCGGACCCACCCGCCTTTATGACGAGGTCCCTTGCCGGAAACTCCCAGTTCATAAAAGACGGGGGTTCGGGGGTGTCCCCCGATTGGGGTGTGGGGCGAAAGCCCCACTCGCGCTGAAAGCGCGATCTGGTCACATCTCCGGGCGCCCCGCCATCATGCGCAACGGCGTGTAGACGAGCACTGTCTCGCCGCGCTGATTGACGATGGTGTTTCGCGTGCGCACGAGGCCACGTCCGCCTTTCGACGCCGCGCGCTGTTCGATGACCTCGATCTCGCAGTGGATGGTGTCGCCGGCGAAGGTCGGGCCTTTGACGTCGAGCTCCATGTGCAGGAAGGCGAGGCCGGTGCCCTGGATGGTACCGAGCATCGTCATGCCTTCGGCGATGGCATAGACGAGGGCGCCGGGCGCGACGCGGCCCTGGATGGCCGAGTGTGCCTTAACGAATTCCATGTCCGTGAAGAGCACTTCGAGGAAACCGGTGCAGGAGATGAAGTTGACGATATCGGTCTCGGTGATCGTGCGGCCGAAGGTCTTGTACTTCGCGCCGACTGGCATTTCCTGCCAGTAGAGGCCCTGGCCCAGCAGTTTCATGGCTTTCTCCGCGTCTACATCGCGTGCGCTACTTGCCGCGTCAGAAGGGAAATCTCAAGCGGCACGCTCGGCGCGCATGGCCTCACCGCGGTAGCTGAGGGCCTCGGCGATGTGGGTGCGGGAGATGCGTTCGGCGCCGTCGAGATCGGCGATGGTGCGTGCGACCTTGAGCGTGCGGTGAAAACCACGCGCGGAGAGGCCCATGGCTTCGGACGCCGATCGGAGCAGGGCGAGGCCGCTTTCGTCGGGCGTTGCGATCTCATCGAGCAGGCGGCCGGAGCAGTCGGCATTCGTGCGCACGCGCGCCGCGCCGAGACGCATGAAGCGGTCGCGCTGGCGCGTGCGTGCCGCGGCAACCCGCGCTCGGACCTCGGCGCTACCCTCGCTCGGTGCCGGCAGAACGAGATCGGCGGCGGAAACTGGTCCCAGCTCAATCTGCATGTCGATGCGGTCGAGGAAGGGACCGGAGACGCGCGCCTGATAGTCGTCCGCGCAGCGCGGGCCGCGTTTGCAGGTCGTACCAGGACCGCCGCCACCGCACTTGCATGGGTTCATGGCGGCGACGAGCTGGAAGCGTGATGGGTATGTGATGCGATGGTTGGCGCGGGCGATGACGGTCTCGCCGGTTTCGAGCGGCTGGCGCAGGGCATCGAGGACGTTCGGCTGGAATTCGGGAAGCTCGTCGAGAAAAAGTACGCCCAAGTGCGCAAGCGATACCTCGCCCGGACGGGCACGCATCCCGCCGCCGACGAGGGCGGCCATGCTCGCGGAGTGATGCGGGGCGCGGAAGGGACGCGTGCGCGCAATGCGTCCTTCGCCAAGCTCACCAGCAAGGCTCTTGATCATGGAGACTTCGAGCATCTCAGCGGGTTCGAGCGGCGGAAGGATCGAGGGTAGGCGCGCGGCCAGCATCGACTTTCCCGATCCCGGTGGCCCCACCATCAAAAGATTATGCCCGCCAGCGGCGGCCACTTCGAGGGCGCGCCGTGCGCTCTCCTGACCTTTGACGTCGGCGAGGTCGAGCATGATCTCGGGGCCGGCGGGGCCACCCGGCTCGGGCCGCGCCATGACCTGCGTGCCCTTGAAGTGGTTGACGAGCGAGAGGAGGTGCGGCGCTGCGAGGATGGCCATATCCTCGGCCGCCCAGGCTGCCTCGGCGCCGCAGGACGCGGGGCAGATGAGACCCTTGCCGAGCGCATTGGCGCCGATCGCGGCCGGAAGCGCACCGGGCACCGCGCGAATGGAGCCGTCGAGCGCGAGTTCGCCGACGGCTGCATAGGACTCGACGGCATCGGGCGCGATGGCCCCCGTCGCAACCATCAGCGCGAGTGCGATCGCGAGGTCGAAGTGGCTTCCTTCCTTGGGGAGGTCCGCAGGCGCGAGATTGACCGTGATGTGCCGGAAGGGGAGTGCGAGGCCGACGGCGTGCAGAGCATTGCGCACGCGCTCGCGGCTCTCGGCGACGGCCTTGTCCGGCAGGCCTACGATCGCGAAGACGTGCCGGCCGCCGCTGATGCGGACCTGCACTTCGACGGGACGCGCCTCGATGCCGACGAACGCGAGCGTTGAAATCTGCCCGTACATGAACCCGCCCCGCAACGTGGCGGCTCATGCCGCCCGATCAACAGGGTCAGGCTAAGCGAACGGCGATCACAGCGCAAGAACAATATGAGAACATATTCACCGCCGCGCCCGCGCCGGCATCAGTATCCTTCCTTGAGCAGCGGAAAGGGGCTGTCGAGACCGCGGCGGGAGAGCGGCGTCGCGGCGGCGAGGAAACTGCGGTCGAGCTGAGCGAAGCTCGTCAGACCGAGCAGGCCGACGACGCGCCGCGTTTCGTCCTCCAGAATTTCGAGCGCGCGAAGGAGGGCCGCCTCGCCGCCGGCTGCCAGCGCGAGCCCCTGCAGACGGCCGATCCCGACCGCGTCGGCTCCCAGCGCAATGGCCTTCACGATGTCGGCGCCGCGATAGATGCCGCCATCGACGACGATGTGGCACTTGCCCTTCACGGCGTCGACGACTTCCGGGAGATCGCCGACGCTGCCGCGCCCATGATCGAGCTGGCGGCCGCCGTGGTTCGACACGTAGACAACCTCGACGCCGTGATCGACGGCAATGCGGGCATCCTCGGCCGTCGCAATGCCCTTGATGAACATCGGCACCGGGCAATTCTTGCGGATGCGCGCGATGTCCTTCCAGGTGAATGCCTGCTGGAAGGGATCGCCGGCGCCCGTGGCGCCCGATGCGCGGCGTGCCGTCGGTTTGTAGCGCTTGGCAATGTCGCGCTCGCGCCGGCCGTAGTAGTCGAGGTCGACTGTCAGGCAGAGCCCCGCATAGCCGTGCGCGACGGCGGCGGCGACGCGCTCGTCGACCCAGGCCGCATCGCCGCGGATATAGAGCTGGAAGATCTTCGGATGGCTGGGGGCTGCGGCCGCCACTTCCTCGATGCCGGGCTTGCAGACCGAGCTCAGCATGTGCAGCACGCCGAACGCCGCGGCGGCTTTGGTCGGCGCGACGCCGCCGGCGGGGCAGAGATCCTGGAGCGAGCCGATCGGGGCGAGGATGATCGGGAGCCGCAGCTTGTGGCCGAGGAAGGTGGTCGAGAGATCGACATCTGCGACGTCCCGCAGTACACGGGGGCGGAAGGCGATCTCCTCGATCGCGAGGCGGTTGCGTTCGAGCGTCGTCTCGGTGTCGGCGCCGCCCATGAGGTAGTCCCAGGTCTCCTTCGACAGCGCCTCGCGCGCCGGCTTGACGAGTTCGTGCAAGACTTCGATGGACGGCGTGCTCATGGTTCCTCCCTCGCGGCGTCTTCTCGGGCACGACCTGCCCGCTTGATGTCTGCTCGTACTAGCCGTTCGGCGAAGTCCGATCCAGCGGCGCGCGAGCAGGGCTGGCAACGGAAAAAGCCGCAGCGGGGGTGATCC
>JAEZEK010000230.1 GCA_023417735.1 Pseudomonadota bacterium
GGTCTACGACCGCCGCGCGCTGAAGCTCGGCGACGAGGAGCGGCAAAGGCTGGAAGCGGAGGGGCGGCGGCCGCACTGGCGCTTCCTGCTGCCGAACTTCCGCGACGATCCGTTCGCCCCGGGGCGCACGGAGATCGGCTGGACGGACCTCTTCCGCGGCGAGCAGGCGGTCGACCTCGCCTCCATGTCCGACCCGGTGCTGGTGCGCGAGGACGGCAGCTTCACCTACACGCTGCCTTCCGTCGTCGACGACGTCGCCTTCGGCGTCACGCACGTGATCCGCGGCGACGACCACGTCACCAATACCGGCGCGCAGATTCCGCTGTTCCGCGCGCTCGGCGCCGCGCCGCCGGCCTTCGGCCACCACAACCTGCTGCAAACGGCCGAGGGCGAGGGGCTTTCGAAGCGGAACGCCGCGCTGTCGCTCGGCGCGCTTCGCGAGGAGGGCATCGAGGCGCTCGCGGTCGCGGCCTTCGCGGTGCTGGTCGGCACGTCGGAGCCGATCCGCCCGGTCGGCTCGCTGGAGGAACTCGCCGCGCTCTTCTCGCCGGAGAAGGTGAACCGGGCGCCGGCACGCTTCAGCGTGGCGGAGCTGCGCATCCTGAACGGCAAGCTGCTCGCGGCGCTGCCCTACGAAGCCGTCGCCGAGCGACTCTCCGCGCTCGGGATCGGCGGCGGCGCCGCCTTCTGGCATGCGGTCCGGGGCAACATCGAGCGCCTGGAGGACGCGCGGCGCTGGTGGGCGATCGTCGAGGGGCCGGTGGAGGCCGCAGCGGACGAGGGCGACCGCGCGTTCCTGGAGAGGGCGGCGGCGCTCGCGCCGGCCGAGCCGTGGGACGACGCCACCTGGGCGCAATGGACCGGCCGCCTGCGGGAGGCGACGGGCCGGAAGGGCAAGGCACTCTTCATGCCGCTCAGGCTGGCGCTGACCGGGCTCAGTTCGGGACCGGAGTTAGCAGCACTTCTTCCACTTGTCGGCCGCCCCAATACGCTGGCCCGACTATCCGCACGTTCCGCCCGCCCTGACCCAACGGGCTCTCCGCCAGCGCCGGCTGCGGGGCCGGACCGGGCGTGAAGCCGCCGAGGCGGTTGTCGACCGTCTCCGGGTCCTCGCCATAGCCCGGGCGGGCCAGCGGCAGCGGCGGCAGCTTCGCGTCCGTTGCGGCAGTCGATCCGGTGGCGGCAGGCGACGGGGCTACGTCCGTCCGTGTCGCCAGGACCGAATAGGCCCCCCTCGGCGCGCCGCAGCTGCAGCTCTTGTCGAACGTCTTGCGGTACTTGAAGGCGTTCGGCAGCTCGCTGTAGGGGACGCCCGCGAGCGAGACCATCGCCTCGGATTCGGTGCCCGGATTGGGGTGGTAGAAGAGGTCCACCCGCGTGCCCGGGCAGAGCGCCTGGCAGGCGTCGAGGTCGCGGGTGAAGTTCTCGCGGCCGGTGGCGAAGCTCACCGGGAAGTAATAGCCGTCGCAGCTGCGGACGCAGAGGGTGCGGTAGGTCCCGCGCCCGGCGAAGCTCTGCCGTGGCTCCGCCGCATCGGGGAGGTCGCGCAATGTGCCGCTGCCGCGCCTGGCGGTCGTCACGCCTTCCGCGCCGCAGCCCTGGCGGGCCATCTGGGCGCGGATCTGCCGGATGTCGCCCGCCGAAGCGGACCCGCCGGCGCGCGCCCGCATCTGGTCGAGGCGGGCGAGGTTCGCCTCCATCTGGTTGATCTTCGGCAGGAGCGTGCGGCAGACCGGCTGCGGCTGGGCGCGGAAGAACAGGAAGCCGCCGCCGAAGCAGCCCGCCTGCCGCGCCTGGTTGCGCGTCTGCTGGAGCACGTAGGCCTGCTCCTGATAGGCCCGCCGGTACTGCAGCGCCTGCGACGCCCCGCCGTTCTGGAGACGGTTCAGCTCGGCCTGCAGCGCGCGGCAGCTCGCCGCTTCGGCATGGCCGGCGGCGACCGTCGCGGTCAGCACGGCGGCGGCGAGCGCCCTACGCAACACATGCTTCTCCCTGCTTCGACGAGACGGCAACGCTCAAAGCCAGGTCCCACGATCCGGCTGAACGCAGACTGAACCCGGACGCCGTGGCGCCCGATCATAGCAGGCTCGGACCGCCCGGTGCAGCGTTTGTCCGCCGCACCCGCCGTCCGATCGCAATCCGGGCCGCTCGATCCTATGTGTCTGCCGTTTCCGGAGGATCCCCAAATGCGCCGCTGGCTCGCTCTCGCCCTCGTCTTCGCTCTCGCCGGACCGGCGCTCGCCGACGGGCCGGACCTCATCTTCAAGAAGTCGACCGTCTTCAAGCTCTTGACGCCGGACCACAAGCTCGCCGTCTACGGCATCGACGACCCGGTGGTGGAAGGCGTCGCCTGCCACTACACGCAGCCGGAGAAGGGCGGCGTGTCGGGCATGCTGGGCGTCGCCGAGGAGGTCTCCGACATCTCGCTCGCCTGCCGGCAGGTCGGGCCGATCCAGTTCAAGGCGAAGGTCAGGCAGGGCGACGAGGTGTTCAGCGAGCGCCGCTCGCTCGTCTTCAAGCGCATGCAGATCGTGCGCGGCTGCGACGCCAAGCGCAACGTCCTCGTCTACCTCGTCTATTCGGACCGCCTGATCGAGGGCTCGCCGAAGAACTCGACCTCGTCCGTGCCGATCATGCCCTGGGCCGACGAGGAGCCGGCGCGCTGCGGCGATTTCATGCGGTGAGGGCGCCGTGCATCCCCACACGCTGTCGTCCTGCCCGGGCTCGACCCGGGCATCCAGCGGGGGCTCGCTCCTGAGGCGCCGGTCCTGGATCGCCGGG
>JAEZEK010000269.1 GCA_023417735.1 Pseudomonadota bacterium
ATAACCAACGTCGCCACCCGAGGCCTAGGCCGTCAGCAGATTTCGTTGGCTAGACAAAGCGTGCCCATATTCTGCAACGCACCAGAAAGCAGAAGTACGAGCAGTACGCGTAAGGCGCAAGTGTAATGACCCACTGAAATCCTGCTCAGGTCATACTTCCGATGAAAAGGAGACCGAGCATGGCAACAGAAGAAGAAATCAAACGCTGGACGGCCAAGCGCAAGAGCGCCTTGGTGCTGGAGATCATCCAGGGTAAGACCACGGTAGCCGAGGCGAGCCGTGCCTACGACTTGCCGCCCTCTGAGATCGAAGACTGGGTCGAGGAAGGCAAGCGCGGGATGGAGAACGCGCTGCGCACTAAGCCCCTTGAAGTGGGCGAGGAGTATGAGCGCCAGCTTAAGGAGCTGCAGGCCGCCTACGGTGAGGCGATGCTGGAGCTTCGTGCCCGAAAAAAATTGCAGTCCCTGCTGGGCGAGGACGAGAGATGATCGAGACGATCCGCCAGGGACTCAAGGCCGAAGGCATCGAGGTCTCGATCAGCAAGCTGTGCCGTTGGTTTGCCATTCCACGACGCACGGTCTACTACCGCCCGATCAAGTCGGCGCCGAAGGTGCAGGACCGATTCGCCCAGCCGATCAAGGCGATGATCGAGCAGAATCCATCCTTCGGCTACCGGACGGTGGCCTACCTGCTGGATTTCAACAAGAACACCCGTAAGCGCCCCCTGTAGGTAGACAGACTGAAGTGGACTTTTCTGGCAGGTGACCTTCTCCCCGCAAGCGGACCGACAGATCGACTTGAAGCTACTAAGGTAAACGCGAAGACTTCCTAAACGCAAATCTATCGCGAGCGAATAGCAGGATGTCCCATAGGCCGCATAATCGTGCTTCGAACTCAATCTGAGACATGGAGCGGCAATCGAGGATGCGCTTTAGACTCATCCGTTCATCGTCCTTATCCACAAGGCCGCTATGAGTCGTTGTCGATGAGGCAATGCCGCATGCGCGTAGGGTATTGAAGACGCGTTCGGAATGGATGCCGCTCGGGTAGCAGAAATGGCGGAAGCCCTTTGGATCACGACTTAGGATGTTGGCAAGCTCTGATCGATTGATATCAATCTCCGCGGTAACACTATGCGCGTCCATGCCGTGCATGCGGTGTGTGTGGGTATGGAGTTGAATGTCCACGCCGGCGTCGCGTGTGCTGCGAAGTTCGTCCTCGGTCATGAGGTCGAAGATCCGATGTCGGAGAATTGGCTCCAGGGCGATGTCGAGCTGGGTAGCAATCTGCTTGACCGCAGCAATGCGCGAGGGATACTCCTCCAATGCATCGACTCGCTGCGCCAGTTCAGCAGCGATGAAATCGCGTCCTTCTTTTGAATGTGAAGCAAATGACGGAGGCGCAATGTCCGGTAGGAGCGTTTCATATCGCACTTTTTCTGTTGAGGCACGATTCACCAAGTAGTCCAGCAGTACGTTCAGGACTGGTCCGCCTCTCTTCACATAGTAGGTTGTGACATACAGAGTGGCGGGTAGCGAAAGCTGGTGCAGAACCGGAACCATTCCGCGATACGTGCTGTACCAGCCGTCATCGATCGTAATCACAACGGCTCGATCGGGGAGGGAGGAATCATCCAGCCTCCGTAACGCCTCGTCCAGGGAGAGGACCGGGTAGCCGCTATGCGCCAGCCAGTCCATGCGATGTTCGAAGGTCTCCGGGTCCATGTAGAGGCAGTCGCCGTATTTTGGATCTCCTCCATACCATAGTCCGTGATAGCAGAGAATGCGCGGCTTGCGACGTGTGATCCATTGCGCCAGTGCGAACAGACCTAGTGCCTTGAAAAGGCGAAGTGTCAGAGTGACCTTACTCACCGGGGCGCGCGAATGGCGGTGCAATACAGTCGGTGCCATTGCTCATAAGAGCCAGGCATTCCTCGTCCATTGCGGCGATGTATGCATCCATTGAAAACAGTTCGCGTGCGCGGCGACGGCCGTTCTCTCCCATCTCGCGGGCCAGCTCTGGTGCGCTGAGCAGCCTTTCGAGGCAATCGCGCAGAGCAGTCGCGTCCCCCGCGGGGAAGAACAGTGCTGTGCTCCCCTCAAGGGCGCTTTCCCGAGGACCTGAAAGATCGGACGCAATGACCGGCTTTCCCGCGGCCATCGCCTCGATCACCGTAGTGCCGAAAGGCTCCTTGTGCGACGCGAGCACGAAAATGTCCGCGGCGTTCATGACCGCATGCACGTCGCGCCGCTCGCCGAGCAGAAGTACGTCCGAACCAAGACTGAGCTCACTCACCATTGAAACCAGCTGTCCCTTGTAAGCCTCTCCATCCTCGTTAAGGGTCGGGCCGCCGGCAATGATCGCCTTGAAGGTCTGGCCGGTCTTCTTCAACTCGAAGAGAGCTTTCAAAAACACTTCGTAGCCTTTCTGTGGGACCATTCTGGCCGCAAAGGCGATGACGGTAACGTCAGGGGAAATTCCCAGATCGCCACGAAGCTGTCTTCCGCTTTCGTCGTCCTCGAAGCGACTCAGATCCACCCCGTTGTGTATGACGCGAACGCGATTCGTGTCCACGCCCGCCTCTCGCATCAGTCGCGCTTCGTATTCCGTAGTAGGCAGGATCCTTGCCACGCTGCTGTTCAGGAAGGAAACCAGCTCGCGTCGACGATGCTGCGGCCATCGATGCGCGTGGGTGAACGTGTCGGCGCGCGCTCTCCACATCAGTGGCAGCTTCAGACGAGCGGCAACCCTTCCGGTCGTTTCCAGATCGTGAAAGGTGTTGCAGAGCACCACAGAGGATGGATGGGCACGCAGCAATGTCGTGCAGCGGTGCATCCCTCGGTACCAGTGCCATTGCCTCGAGATCCAATTCTCACCGGCCTTCCAGCGAACCAAGTGCGCCTTAATGCCCTGCTCGGTCAGTGCGGCAAACAGACTTCCATTGGACTGAACAATGACGGCGATACCGCTCCTATCGATGCGGGAGTGTCGAATGTGATCC
>JAEZEK010000319.1 GCA_023417735.1 Pseudomonadota bacterium
GGTCGACCGCGCGTCCTGCACGGGAATGGACCCGAAGCGGCCGGACAAGACGCTGTCGCTGCTCTCGATCCGGTTCGACGAGCGGGAGCCGCCCTCCGGCGACATCTTCCTGATCTTCTCGGGCAAGGCGATGATCCGGCTCTCCGTCGAATGCGTCGAGGCGCAGCTCTGCGATCTCGAGACGGAGGCTGACGCCGTGCGGCAGGAAGTGGCCTGAGGGAATGCCGGTCCGCCTGTCCAGCCGCGCGCCGGATTTCGAGAGCCGACTCGACGCCCTGCTGGCGACGAAGCGCGAGACCGCCGCCGACGTGGAGGCGGCGGTCCGCTCGATCCTCGACGATGTCCGCTTTCGCGGGGATGACGCACTCCGCGATTACACCGAGCGTTTCGACAGGCACCGCCCCGCAGCCGACGGCTTGCGCATCAGCGAAGCGGAGATCGATGCCGCGGTCGCGGCCTGCGATCGCGGCACGCTCGAGGCGCTCGAGCTCGCCCGCGCCCGGATCGAATCCCACCACAGCCGTCAGCGCCCGGTCGACGACCTCTATACGGACGCCCTCGGCGTCGCGCTCGGCAGCCGCTGGACCGCGATCGAGGCGGTCGGGCTCTATGTGCCCGGCGGGCAGGCGAGCTATCCCTCGTCCGTCCTGATGAACGCCGTGCCGGCCAAGGTGGCCGGCGTGGCGCGCCTGGTCATGACGGTGCCGACACCCGACGGCGAGCTCAACCCGCTCGTGCTCGCCGCCGCACGCCTGGCCGGAGTGGACGAGGTCTATCGCGTCGGCGGCGCGCAGGCGGTGGCCGCGCTCGCCTACGGCACGCGCGCGATCCGGCCGGTCGACAAGATCGTCGGCCCCGGTAACGCCTATGTCGCGGCGGCGAAGCGCATGGTGTTCGGGACCGTCGGCATCGACATGATCGCCGGCCCGTCCGAGGTGCTCGTCATCGCCGACGGCGAGAACGATCCGGACTGGATCGCCGCCGATCTCCTCGCGCAGGCGGAGCACGACGTGGCGGCGCAGTCGATCCTGGTGACCGACGACCAGAGCCTGGCCGACGCGGTCGAGGCCGCCGTCGAACGTCAGCTCAGGACGCTGCCGCGCGCGGAGACGGCGCGTGCGAGCTGGGCCGATCACGGCGCCGTGATCGTGGTCGAAGACCTGTCGGAGGCGCCTTCGATCGTCGATCGTGTCGCCCCGGAGCATCTGGAGATCGCCACCGACGACCCCGAGCTGCTCTTCGAGCGGATCCGAAATGCCGGCGCCGTCTTTCTCGGCCGCCACACGCCCGACGTGATCGGCGATTACGTGGGCGGCTCGAACCACGTGCTCCCGACCGCGCGCTCGGCCCGCTTCTCCTCGGGCCTGTCCGTGCTCGATTTCGTGAAGCGGACTTCGATCCTGCGGCTCGGGCCGGACAGCCTGCGCGCGCTCGCGCCCGCTGCGATCACGCTCGCGGAGGCCGAGGGGCTCGGCGCCCATGCCCGGTCCGTGGCGATCCGACTGAACCGGTAGAACGGCCAGCCGATGAGCGACGGCGCCGATCCCTTCCGCCTCGTCGCAATCCGCTTCGACGAGGGCTCGATCGGCCGTGCGCCTCCCGACGTCGAGCACGAGCGCGCCGTCGCCGCGTACGACCTCGTCGAGCAGAACAGCTTCCGGCCGCTCGGGCAGCCGCCCGGGCCCTACGCGCTGACCCTGTCGCTCGTGGAGAAGCGGCTCGTTTTCGACGTCAGGACGGCCGCCGGCGAGCCGCTCGTCACGCACGTCCTCTCGCTGACGCCGTTCCGGAAGATCGTCAAGGACTACTTCCTGATCTGCGAGAGCTATCATGCCGCCATCCGCACCGGGTCGCCGAGCCGGATCGAGGCGATCGACATGGGCCGGCGCGGCATCCACAACGAAGGCTCGGAGCTGCTGCGCGAACGGCTCGCCGGCAAGATCGAGATCGATTTCGACACGGCGCGCCGGCTCTTCACCCTCGTCTGCGCGCTCTACCGGCGCGGCTGACCGAGTTGGCGACGAGGCCCACCTCCGTCCTCTTCGTCTGCGGGCGCAACTCGATCCGCTCGCCGATCGCGGAGGCGCTGACGCATCATCTCTTCCCAGCGAGCCTCTACGTCGCCTCCGCCGGCGTCCAGCCGGGCGACCGCGATCCCTTCGTGGATTCCGTCCTCGAGGAGATCGGCCTGACCCTCGGCGCGCGGAAGCCGCAGGCGCTCGACGATCTGGAGGATCTCAATTTCGATCTCGCCGTCACGCTCTCGCCCGAGGCGCACCACCGCATGCTGGAGCTCACCCGCACGCACGCGATCGACGTCGAATACTGGCCGACCGCCGACCCGACGGCGGTCACCGGCTCACGCGCGCAGATCCTCGAGGCATATCGAGACGTTCGCGACCGTCTCGACAGGCGCATTCGCGCTCGCTTCGCGAAGTGACGGCGGACACGCAAAGCGGCGGCGCCGGTTCACACGCTCCGGCGAATGCACTACGTAACCGCCTCGAAACCTCACGCAAGGCAAGGCCATCATGAGTGAAGCTTCCGGCGGAGCGACCCGGCCGCTCGTGCTCGCCTCCGGCTCGCCGCGGCGGCTGGCGCTGCTCGAGCAGATCGGGATCGCGCCCGACCGCCTGCTTCCCGCCGAGATCGACGAGACGCCGCAACGGCGCGAGCTGCCGCGCTCGCTCGCTCGGCGCCTGGCGATCACGAAGGCGGAAGTCTCCGCGCGCGCGGTCCGCCGCGACCCGCAGTTTTCCGAGGCGTTCGTGCTCGCCGCCGACACCGTCGTCGCCGTCGGCCGCCGGATCCTGCCCAAGCCCGAGCTCTCCGACGAGGCGGTGGACTGCCTGCATCTCCTCTCCGGCCGCGGCCACCGGGTCTACACGGCCGTCGCCCTCGTCACGCCGAAGGACAAGGTGCGCCTGAAGCTCGTGGAGACGCGGGTGCGCTTCAAGCGCCTGTCGAGCGCGGAGATCGACGCCTATATCAGCTCCGGCGAATGGCAGGGCAAGGCCGGCGGATACGCCATCCAGGGCCGGGCCGGGGTCTTCGTGACCCGGCTGGTCGGCTCCTATTCGGGCGTGGTCGGCCTGCCGCTCTACGAGACGGCGAGCCTGCTGACCGGCGAGGGCTATGTGATCCACGCCGGCTGGCACGCGGAGGCATCCTGAAGAAGGCGATGGCCAGCGACCCGAAGCTCGTTCCCCTCCGCCCGCCGCGCACCTGCCCGATCTGCGGCAAGCGCGCGACGCGGGAGGCCTATCCCTTCTGCTCCACGCGCTGCGCCGACATCGATCTCGGGCACTGGCTGACGGGCCGCTACGCCATTCCGGCGTCGCCGGATGACGACGAGGAGGGCGGGAGCCGCGACGAAGAGGCTTAGAGGACCGGCCGAACCGCCCGCCGGCGGCGCCGGGCGTGCGGCCATGCGGCTGGCGGCCGAACGCGATTGGTCTGTCTGGAAACCGCGGCAAGGCCCGTTCCGGCTCCGCGACACCCCGGGCGGCCTAGCGCTGGACAGCCCCGACCCAAGCCATTATAAGGCCGGCACTTCCGGTCGGGGCGGGCCCCGGCCGGTTCGCCCAGGTAGCTCAGC
The DNA here is from genome assembly GCA_023417735.1 of Pseudomonadota bacterium. Lineage (GTDB taxonomy): Bacteria > Pseudomonadota > Alphaproteobacteria > Rhizobiales > Afifellaceae > Propylenella. The sequence goes on from JAEZEK010000319.1 coordinate 3,599, forward strand.
TGGTAGAGCAGCGGACTGAAAATCCGCGTGTCGGTGGTTCGATTCCGCCCCTGGGCACCATCAGCTCACTAACGTGCTGATCCGCCGAGAAAACAAGCAGCACCATAGGCTTGAGGTCGCCCGAGTGATACACAAGGGTGATCCACATGGTGCTGGCGATGTCGCGGCCGTTCCACCATCCCAAGACCGGCGTCTTCTGGCTTCGCAAGCGCGTGCCGACCGATCTGGTCGCCGTCGTCGGCAGTAAGGAAGAACGCTTCAGCCTGAAGACGCGCGACCCGGCTGAAGCGAAACGTCGGCACGCGGAGGAGCTCGCGAAGCTGGAGCGGCGCTGGGCCGAGCTCCGCGGCCGACCTGTGGCGCAGTCCGGCACGCAGCCGCGCCAGCCGGGCACGTTGAGCGAGTATGAAGCTCATCAGCGCGCGGCGTGGATGTACGGGTACTGGCTCGATAAGCACCGCGACAATCCGTCGGCGCAAACCTTCTGGCGAACCGACCTGTTCGACCGGCTCTGGCCCGAGCCTCAGTCGCCCCAGCCGGGCCTGTCGACCGCGGGCCTGACCCTCACCGCCCAGGACCTGTTCGACCGTATGGAGGCGGACAAGCTGGTCGCGTGGTGCTTCGATCACGCCGACGATGTTATAGCTGTCCGCGATCTGCACGTCGATGATGCCGGTCGGTTGAAGCTGGCCAAGGCCATTGCGGCCCAGGTGCAGCGGGCCAGCCTGGCGCTCGAGCGGATCGCGCGCGGCGAGGTCGAGGTTCCGCCCACTCGGGGGGAGGCGGTGCCGATAGCCGCGCACGAGCTCTCTGTGGGCCCGCCAGTCACCTTCGACGCTCTCTTCGATGGCTGGGCTGCCGAGCGGCGACCGGCCGCCAAGACGGCCTACGAGTGGCGCCGTGTCATCCACGAGCTGGAAAGGCATGTCGGCCACTCCGATGCGGCGCGGCTGACCGCCGACGACCTGGTGGCCTGGAAGAGTGCTCTGATCGCGCAGGGACGCCGCCCGAAGACCATCCGGGACGCCAAGCTCGCACCGGTGCGGGCCGTGCTGCAATGGGCCGTCGATAACCGGCGGCTGGCGGCGAATGTGGCCGAGCGGATTACCATCGACATCCGGCAACGCGCTGGGGAAGGCCGCCGCAGTTACACCGATGAGGAGGCCGCTATCGTGCTGCAGGCGGCGAGACAGAGCCGCGATCCGGTCAAGAGATGGGTGCCGTGGCTCTGTGCCTATTCCGGTGCGCGGGTCTCGGAGGTGTGCCAGCTGCGTCGGGAGGATATCGTGGCGGTCGACGGGATCTGGTGCATGAAGTTCGACCCCGATGCCGGGCCGCTGAAGAACCGGTCGTCGGAACGGACGGTCCCCCTGCACCGGGCGCTGCTCGACGAAGGCTTTCTCGAATTTGCACGGAGCGTCGCGGCCGGACCCCTGTTCGCGAGCCTGCCGCCCGACAAGTTTGGGAAGCGCGGCGGCAATGGCACGAAGGTCCTCGGGCGCTGGGTCCGCAGCCTGGGGCTGACCGACCCACGCTTGTCCCCGAACCATTCGTGGCGCCATCGGCTGAAGACGTCCGCCCGCCGCTACGGCCTTGCGCCTGACATCGTCGACGCGATCACCGGGCATGCCAAACGGTCGATCGGCGATGCCTATGGCGAGTTCCCGATGGCGGCGCTGAAGCGGGAACTCGACAAGCTGGCCGACATCACGGCGGCGGATCTGGATGCTCGCCAGCGATAGCGCGGGCCCGCCCGGCATCGACGCTCCTATGAGGCTGAGCTCCTGTTCTCACCGGCGGCCATTCTTTCGGCCAGCGGGGCGGTCTCCGGCGCCGCTCCACTTTCATCAGGCGAAAGCAGAACGTACCCGCCTATGGCCAACAATGCCCGTCAGCGGACGGCAGGGAGGGTTAGGCTCCAGAGACGTGAATGCGGGCC
>JAEZEK010000362.1 GCA_023417735.1 Pseudomonadota bacterium
ATCGCCTCCTGGTGGAGGCGCTCCGGATCGAGCCCGCCGCCGGCGGAGACGAGCGCCGCCACCTGGTCGGCGATCCGCTGGCGCAGAAGGTCCGGGGCTTCCGCCCCGAGCGCGGCTGCGCGCCCGACGAGCCGTTCGATCGCGTCGAGCAGCCCCGAGAGGATCTGGCCGAGCCTTGCCCCCTCCTCGCCGCGCGCGGCGGACAGTGCAAGGACCGCCTCGCCGAACCCGTCGATGATGGCGGCGTCCCGCGCCTCTTCCTGGTCCGGCGAAAGCGCCGGCTGCACCTCCTCCAGCACGCCCGGCACCCGGAGGATGCCGTCCGCGGTGGGCGGCGCGATCCCCTCCTCCGCGCTGAGCCGCCGGGCGAGCGACAGCACGAGGGCGAGACCGGCCTCGTTGAGGCGGAGGGGTTTCCCCTCCTCCGCCGCCTCCCGCGTCAGGGCGAACTGGCAGGTGCCCCGCGTCAGGGCGTCCCTCGCCTTCTGGCGGATGGCCGCTTCGAGATGGTCGAGCCCCGGCGGCAATCTCAGCCGGATGTCGAGGCCGCGCGCGTTCACCGTCTTCAGTTCCCAGGCGTAGCGCTGCCCGAAACCCTCGACGGACCGGCGCGCAAACCCGGTCATGCTGTGCAATGTCATCGGCGATCCCGTCCGCCTGGTAAACGCGGCGGACACTACCGGCGCCGTGGCGCCGCAACAAGGCGCGAGCCGGCCGTTACGGCCGGGCGGGCGGTGCGGGCTCCGCTTCGACGCCCTCGAGCGAGGCGTCGGTGGCGGCGGGCGTGCCGCCGGCCGCCTTGACGGCTTCCTGCCTCGCCTGCTCGATCTTGCGCCAGCGCGCCACGTTCCGATTGTGCTCGTCGAGGGACGTGGCGAAGACGTGCCCTCCGGTGCCGTCGGCAACGAAGTAGAGTTCGTCGGTCCGCGACGGATTCGCCACCGCCTCCAGCGATTCCCGCCCCGGATTGGCGATCGGCGTCGGCGGCAGGCCGGCGATCGTATAGGTGTTGTAGGGCGTTTCCCGGGTGATGTCGGAGCGCATGATCGGCCGGTCAGGCGGTTTGCCCTTGCCGCCGAACATGCCGTAGATGATGGTCGGATCCGACTGCAGCCGCATGTTCTTCTTCAGCCGGTTGATGAAGACGGCGGCGACCCTCGGGCGCTCGTCGGCCCGCCCCGTCTCCTTCTCCACGATCGAGGCGAGCGTGACGAAATCCTCGACATTGTCGATCGGCACGTCCGGCGACCGGCGCGCCCAGATCTCCTCGACCGCCTTCTGCTGCGCGCGCTTCATCTGGTCGAGGATCTGCTGGCGGTTCGTGCCCCGCGTGAACTTGTAGGTGTCCGGCAGCAGCGCCCCTTCGGGCGGGACCTCCGCCACCTCGCCCACGAGCACCTCGTTGGCGAGCAGCCGATCCACCACCTGCTGGCTCGTGACCCCTTCCGGCACCGTGAAGGCGTGCAGGATCGACCGGCCGGAGACAAGCGCGTCCATCACCTCGCGCATGCTGACGCCCGGCTCGAAGAGATACTCGCCCGCCTTCAGCCTGCTCTCCTGCTTGTAGAGCCGCACGCCGTTCGAGAAGATGAAGTCGCTGTCGATCACCTGCTGGCGCTTGAGAAGGGAAGCGATCGATTCGAGATCGGTCCCGCGCGGGATCATCACCGTCTTCGGTTCTCCGAGCGGCCCCTGCGCCACGAAGCGCGACTTTCCGAAATAGAGGCCCGCGCCGACGGCGACCATGCCGATGACAGCCACCATGATGAAGAAGTTCAGGGCGACGACGAGCGGGTGACGGACGCGTTTGGAGCGCGGGGGCATGGGCGGGGCCTTCTCCGGCTGGATCGCCTGGCGCGGGCTCTTGGGACTGATCCGGCGCCGCGGCGGCTCCGGAGGGACGATCGCCGCGGGCCTGACGTCGTCGTCGCCCGCGCCGGGCTCGTTCGCGCCGTCTGGATCCCGTTGCTTATCCTCGCTCATCGGCCCTCTTCATTCCACCCGCGCCAGGCGAGCCTAGCGCGGAATATGGCGAAAGCGGGAAGGATCAGGCGCGCCGGAACACCAGCGAAGCGTTCGTGCCGCCGAACCCGAAGGAGTTCGACAGCGCGACGTCGATCGGCTTGTGCTTCGCCTGGTGCGCAACGAGGTCGATCGGCGTCTCCACCGAGGGATTGTCGAGGTTGATGGTCGGCGGCGCGACATTGTCCCGGATCGCCAGGACCGAGAAGATCGCCTCGACCGCGCCGGCGGCGCCGAGGAGATGCCCGATGGCGGATTTCGTCGAGGACATGGTGAGCTGGGACGCGGCGTTTCCCATCACCCGCTCCACCGCGCCGAGCTCGAGCTCGTCCCCGAGCGGCGTCGACGTGCCGTGCGCGTTCACGTAGTCGACCTCGGACGGATCGATCTCCGCACGCTTCAGCGCGGCGCGCATGCAGCGGTAGGCGCCGTCGCCGTCCGGGGCAGGCGCGGTGATGTGGTAGGCGTCGCCCGAAAGGCCGTAGCCGATCACCTCGGCATAGATCTTCGCGCCGCGCGCCTTGGCGTGCTCGTATTCCTCGAGGACGACGACGCCCGCTCCCTCGCCCATGACGAAGCCGTCGCGGTCCTTGTCGTAGGGACGGGAAGCGCGCTGCGGGTCGTCGTTGAAATGGGTCGAGAGCGCCCGGCAGGCGGCGAAGCCCGCGAGCGAGATTCGGCTGACCGGCGATTCGGTGCCGCCGGCGAGCATGACGTCGGCGTCGCCGAGCGCGATCAGCCGCGCCGCGTCGCCGATCGCATGCGATCCGGTCGAGCACGCCGTCACCACGGAATGGTTCGGGCCCTTGAGGCCGTGCTTGATGGAGACATAGCCCGCGGCGAGATTGATCAGCCGGCCGGGAATGAAGAACGGCGAGATGCGCCGGGGGCCCTTTTCGTGGAGGGTGATGCCCGCTTCCACGATGCCGCCTATGCCGCCGATGCCGGAGCCGATCAGCACGCCGGTCGCGGCCCGATCGTCCTCGCTCTCGGGAAGCCAGCCGGAATCGGCCAGCGCCTCGTCGGCGGCGGCCACCGCATAGACGATGAAGTCGTCGACCTTGCGCTGCTCCTTCGGCTCCATCGCCCGGTCGGGGTCGAACGTGCCGTCGGTGCCGTCGCCGCGCGGGATCCGGCAGGCGATCTGGCAAGCCAGGTCGTCCACCTCGAACTCCGCGACGCGCCCGGCGCCGCTCTGGCCGGCCAGCAGGCGCGACCAGGTGGTTTCGACGCCGCTGCCAAGCGGCGTCACCATGCCGCGGCCGGTGACGACGACGCGTCTCATCATGTCAGCAGGATCGGTACGAGCCGGCCTCAGGCCGTGCTCTTCTCCAGGAAGCGGACCGCGTCGCCCACCGTCAGGATGGTCTCGGCCGCGTCGTCCGGAATTTCCACGCCGAATTCTTCTTCGAAGGCCATCACGAGCTCGACGGTGTCGAGGCTGTCGGCACCGAGATCGTCGATGAAGCTCGCGTCCTTGGTGACCTTCTCCTCTTCGACGCCGAGGTGCTCGATCACGATCTTCCGCACGCGCGCTTCGATGTTGTTGTCGCTCATCCGCATCTTCCTTCGAAAGAATGGCCGCTCCCGGCCCCGTGATCACAATAGCCCCAACTGCCGGCGTGAACCGATGTTCCCGAGCTGTCCAGGGAGGGCAGTTGGGCGGTCGTTAACACGTTTCCGGCGGCTTGACCAGAAGCCGGAAAGCGCCGGAAAGCGCCCCTTTTCGACCCTCCGCCAACCTGCCGCAGCGTCGTCAGATCATCGCCATTCCGCCGTTCACGTGCAGCGTCTGGCCGGTCACGTAGGCCGCTTCGTCGCTCGACAGGTAGCAGACGGCGGCGGCGATCTCGGCGCCCGTCCCGAGCCGCCCGGCCGGGATCGTGCCGAGAATCGCCTCCCGCTGCTTCTCGTTGAGGGCGTCCGTCATCGCGCTCTGGATGAACCCGGGCGCCACGCAATTCACGGTGATGCCGCGGCTGGCGACCTCCTG
>JAEZEK010000372.1 GCA_023417735.1 Pseudomonadota bacterium
GGCCGTGACGGCGCCCGCGCGGCGGTTCGGCCGGCCCCGCCCTGAGCACCGGCCCGCGGCGAGGCGCTTCGACGAGACCTGTAAAATCTATCTTAAATAATGTTCCGGAGCCGTTAACCTGATCCGAACCGGTCCCGGACTAGCCCTGTCGACAGTCTAACCGGACCATTGGAATGGCCAGCGAGAAAGAGCGCCTGCGGTATCTGGACCGCCTCCAGCTCCTCGGCACCGAGCCCACGCCGGGCTTCGAGGGGATCGCCGATCTCGTCTGCCGGGTCTTCGACGTGCCGATGGCGACGGTGTCGCTGGTCGGGGCCGACCGCCAGTGGTTCAAGGCGAGCCGCGGCATGTGCACGGACGGCACGGACCGGCGCGCCGCGTTCTGCGACTTCACGATCCGCTCCGACGACGTCCTCGTCATCCCGGATGCCCATGACGACCCTCGCTTCGCCGACAATCCCCAGGTCACCGGGCGCCCGTACATCCGCTTCTACGCCGGCGCCCCCCTGATCGTGGCGCCGGGCATCCGGATCGGCAGCCTCTGCGTGATGGACCGCGCGCCGCGCGCATTCTCTGAGGCGGACCGGGCAATGCTGCAGCTGCTCGCCGGGCAGGCGGTGGACCTCATCCGGCATCACCAGGTCAATCTCCGGCTCGCGCAGAACCTCCGGCACCGCAGACGCCAGCTGCACCTCCTGCTCGAGCAGAACCGCCTGCTCGAGGACCAGGAGCGACAGCTCCGGCAGATTTCCCGCCTGGCGCGGATCGGCGGCTGGTCCGTCGACCTGGCGACCGGCGATGCGAGCTGGACGCCGGAAGCGCTCGCCATCCTGGGCTGCTCGGATGAAGCCCCGGCGACCTTCGCCGACGGGTTCCGGCAGCAGGCCCAGCGGGACCGGGCGGCGCTGCTCGAAGCCTTCCGGGCGACGGCTGCGTCAGGGCGGCCGTTCATCCTCGAATCGGTCCTCCACGGCGATGCCGGCGGGGCGAGGTGGGTGCGCGTGATCGGAGAGCGTGACGCCCGCGAGCGCGTCATCGGCACCGTCCAGGACGTCACCCGCGAATGCGAGATGAAGGCCGAGCTGGAGCGGCTCGCCACCCGCGACGGGCTGACGGGTCTCGCCAACCGCCGGGTGTTCCGCGAAACCCTGACGAGGGCTGCGGCGGAGGCGTCCCAGGAGAACCCCGCCGCGCTTCTTCTCGTCGACCTCGACAATTTCAAGGACGTGAACGACACGCTCGGCCATCATGCGGGCGACCAGCTCCTTCGCGACATGGCCGCCCGCCTGACGGGCTGCCTGGGCGACAACGCGCTGATCGCCCGCCCCGGCGGCGACGAGTTCGCCGTCTTCCTGCAGGGGGACGAAACCGTTTCGCTGCCCGAGATCGCCGACCGGGTGCTGGCGACCGCCACGGCGCCGATCCAGTACAACGGGCAGACCCTGCGCGTGGGCGCCTCGGTCGGGATTGCGGTCGCGCGCGGCCCGAAGCCGAGCGACGAGCTCCTCCGCCGCGCCGACATCGCCGTCTACGAGGCCAAGCATGCCGGCGGCGACCGCTGGGCGGTCTACAGCCCGGAGCTCGGGGCGCGGGTCGAGCATCGGCACAGGCTGTTCCAGGAGGTCCGCGAGGCGATCGACCAGCACCATTTCACGGTCGCCTACCAGCCGGTCGTGAGCCTGCGCTCCGGCGAGGCGGTGGCGCAGGAAGTGCTGATCCGCTGGTGCCACCCGACCGACGGGCTGCGGTCCGCGGGACAGTTCATCGACGCGCTCGAAGACCCCGCGATCGGGCGCCTGCTCTCCAACCGGGCGATCCAGCTCGCGGTGCCGCAATATGCCGACTGGCGCCGGAACGGAATTCCCGTCCTGGGGATCGGCGTCAACATCGCCGCCGGCCAGCTGCGGGATTCCGCGTTTCCCGATACGCTCATCCATCTCGTCGAGAAGCATGGCCTGAGCCCGGCCGACATCCGCCTCGAGATCACCGAGGGCGTCCTGCTCGGCCGCGGCGCCGACCTCGCCATGCGCAAGGTGGCCGAGATGCACGCGGCCGGGTTCCGGATCATCCTCGACGATTTCGGCACGGGCTACGCCTCGCTCACCCACCTTCGCGAGCTGCCCGTCGACGGCGTGAAGATCGACACGTCCTTCGTCCGCTCCATGACGCGCGAGCCGGCGAACCGGATCATCGTCCGCTCGGTCATCGAGATGGCCCACGGGCTCGGCATGACGGTGGTGGCGGAAGGCGTGGAGACGCCGGAGATGGACGCGCTCCTCAAGATCATGGGCTGCGATTTCGGCCAGGGCTTCTATTACGGCCGGCCGGTCCTCGCCGCACAGCTGGAGGCGGCGTCGGCCTTCCGCCGGGCCGGCTGACGCGGGCACCCGCCCAGGGCGGATTGCCCCGGCGCGCCGCTTCCCCTAAACAGGCGCCGACCTTCCCGACAGTCCTCCGACGGAGCATCGGCAGCCATGGCGCGCCAGTTCATCTACTACATGCACGACCTCTCCAAGGCCTATTCCGGCGGCAAGAAGGTGCTCGACGGCATCAACCTGCAGTTCTACCCGGACGCCAAGATCGGCGTGCTCGGCCCGAACGGCTCGGGCAAGTCGACGCTCCTCAGGATCATGGCCGGGATGGACAAGGAGTTCACCGGCGAGGCGTGGGCAGCGGAGGGCGCGCGCGTCGGCTATCTCTCGCAGGAGCCGACGCTCGACCCGTCCAAGGACGTGCTCGGCAACGTGATGGAGGGGGTCGCGGAGCGGCAGGCAATCCTCGACCGCTACAACGAGCTGATGATGAACTACTCGGACGAGACGGCGGCGGAGGCTGCCGAGCTCCAGGACGAGATCGATTCCAAGAACCTCTGGGACCTGGAATCGAAGGTGCAGATGGCGATGGACGCGCTGCGCTGCCCGCCGGGCGACGCCGACGTCAACAATTTGTCCGGCGGCGAGCGCAGGCGCGTCGCGCTCTGCCGGCTGCTGCTCTGGGAGCCGGAGCTCCTGCTCCTCGACGAGCCGACTAACCACCTCGACGCCGAGACCGTCGCCTGGCTGGAGAAGCACCTCGAGCAGTATCCCGGCGCCGTCCTGATCGTCACCCACGACCGCTACTTCCTCGACAACGTGACGGGCTGGATCCTGGAGCTCGACCGCGGCCGCGGCATTCCCTACCAGGGCAATTACACCGCCTATCTGGAGCAGAAGGCGAAGCGCTTCGCCCAGGAGCAGCGCGAGGACGCCGCCCGCCAGAAGGTGCTGGAGCGCGAGCGCGAATGGATGGGCCGCAGCCCGCAGGCGCGGCAGTCGAAGTCGAAGGCGCGCATCAAGGCCTATGACGAGCTGCTGAAGGCCAACGAGGCGCGGCTGCAGTCACGCGACGCGCAAATCGTGATCCCGCCCGGGCCGCGGCTCGGCGAGGTCGTCATCGACGCCGAGCGCCTCTCCAAGGGCTTCGGCGACCGGCTCCTCATCGACGACCTCTCCTTCAAGCTGCCGCCCGGCGGCATCGTCGGGGTGATCGGCCCGAACGGCGCCGGCAAGACCACGCTCTTCAAGATGATCACCAAGGAGGAAGAGCCCGATTCCGGCTCGATCCGGATCGGCGACACGGCCGTGCTCGGCTATGCCGAGCAGAACCGGGGCCTCGACCCGAACGCCACCGTCTGGGAGGAGATCTCCGGCGGCGCCGAGGTGATCCAGCTCGGCAAGCGCGAGATGAACTCGCGCGCCTATTGCGGCGCCTTCAACTTCAAGGGCGGCGACCAGCAGAAGCCGGTCGGCCGGCTCTCCGGCGGCGAGCGCAACCGCGTGCACCTCGCCAAGATGCTGAAGTCGGGCGCGAACGTCCTCCTCCTCGACGAGCCGACCAACGACCTCGACACCGAGACGCTCGCCGCGCTGGAGGAGGCGCTGGAGGATTTCGCCGGCTGCGCCGTGGTCATCAGCCACGACCGCATGTTCCTCGACCGGCTCGCCACCCACATCCTCGCCTTCGAGGGCGACAGCCACGTCGAGTGGTTCGAGGGCAACTTCCAGGCCTACGAGGAGGACAAGAAGCGCCGCCTCGGCGCCGACGCCGTCGAGAATCCCCGCAGGATCAAGTACAAGCCGCTGACGCGGTGAGGGCGGCTCTGTGCTGTTTCAAGATCTGAAGGCGCGGGGATTTGACGTTCTGGCACTCCACCACGCCGAGGCAATTATCACTCACGATATGCCGGAGGCCGAGAAGGACATCAATCAGGTTCTTTGTTCGTTAGAAATTCCGATCACAGAGCTTGTCGCAGGTGGGGGTGGCGAAGCACAAGGCACGCAGAGGATGCGGCGGGCTCTTTCCGATCTGGGATGGGTCAAGCGGAATATCGGAATCCGCAAGACTGTCCGTTGGGACAACGAATCCGATGAGCAGGTTGTGGCCTCTTTGTCCCACGAAATTGATCATGTGAAGACGTTCGGCCCGATGAACTGGGTAATCGCTCTGGAGATTGAGTGGAACAACAAGGATCCGTTTTTTGATCGCGATCTTGAGAATTTCAAGCGCCTTCATGCCGAAGGCGCAATCTCTGTCGGGGCGCTGATCACCAGGGGCGAGAGTCTGCATCGGAGTATGAGGACTCTGCTACGGCGGTTCATCGACCAAAAGGGCATCGATGCTGTAGAGGCTTTGGGCGATTTTGGTTATCTGCCAACTCGCCGGCAGCGGGAGATCATCGAGAGGGCAGCAAAGCGCTCAGGCGATTTCAGACAAGCTTGGGTTGACGCCTTCGTTAGCGACAAATTTGGCGAAGCTACTACACATTGGCGCAAGCTTCAGGACCGCGTCTTGCGGGGCGTGGGCAATCCGTGCCCGCTCGTCCTCATCGGTATTCCCGACACAGTAGTGTCGTTCTAGCTCACTCTGCCGCGTTCACCCGAACGCTCGAGTTGAACGCATAGGTCTCCCAAGTCGGCCTGTAGTTCTCGTCCGCCTGATTGCCCCAGTAGGTCCAGCCGGGCCGGGTGCCGCGGGCGAAGAGCTCAAGGTACGGGCCCTTGGAGCAGCTCTCGATGAGCTCGTACTGCTCGTCGGGCTTGCGCGAATGCTCCCGCTTCCGCGAGGCGATGTAGTTCACCTGGCTCCGGCCCGGCGGCAGGGTCCGCGCGTTCTTGCCGCGCACGCCGAACAGGAGGATCTCCGTCACGTTGCGGAAATAGAAGCCGACTCCGCGCCCGTCCGATCCGCCGTCCTTGCGCACCTTGTGCCAGACGATGTTCGACTTGTACTCGAAGCCCCAGGCCGCCAGGACGCGAATGCCGTCCGGAAGCAGCGCGTTGGGGACCCAGAGGTAGAGGTGCGCCGGCGATACCGTCAGGTCGGCCACGGGCAATCCGCAGATCTCGTCGGTCGTCATCGTACCGTAGCGCGCGAGGCGGCGATGCTCGGGCGCCACCTTGCCGGTCCGGTTCGTGAAGCGCCAAGGCGGATCGGCGAGCACTGTGTGGAAGCGCTTGCCGGCCGTATGCCGGGCGAGGTTCAGCACCGTATCCACCTCAGGCTTGCTCATAGCTGCTCCTTCGGGCCGATGCTGGACGAGAACATAAGAAGAACAACTTTGCAAGACCTACAGAGCACGATTCGCCGCGCTACGATATCATGACTGCTGGTGCTCCGACCGGGCATAGACGAAAGGCTCTGCATGACCTCGCTCTCAGACCTCCTCGTGAAGCCCGGCTCCAGGCCGCGGCTCTCCGAGCGCGATCCGCGCTCGACGCTCTCCTTCGCGGACAAGGGGGTGGCGAAGGCCCGGACGGCCGACGACGCGGCGGAGATCGACCGGCTGCAGGACATCCTCTACGCGGAAGGGCGGCGCGCGCTGCTCGTCGTGCTGCAGGGCACCGACACCGCCGGCAAGGACGGCACGATCCGGGAGGTGTTCAACCGCACGGGGCCGCTCGGCGTCCGCGTGACGGCGTTCCGGGCACCGAGCGAGGAGGACCTCGACCACGATTTCCTGTGGCGCGTCCACCGCGCCGTGCCGCCGCGCGGGACGATCGGAATCTTCAACCGCTCGCATTACGAGGACGTGCTGGTCGTCAAGGTGCGAGGCCTCGTGCCGGCCGAGGCGGTCGAGAAGCGCTACGCGCAGATCAACGCCTTCGAGAAGATGCTGGTGGAGAACGGCACGACGATCCTGAAGTTCATGCTGCACATCTCGAAGGACGAGCAGCGCGAGCGCCTGCAGGCCCGTCTCGACGATCCGCGGAAGCGCTGGAAGTTCCAGCAGAGCGACCTCGACGACCGCCTGCGCTGGGACGAGTTCCAGGCCGCCTACGACACGATGCTGGAGCGCTGCTCGACGGAATGGGCGCCGTGGCGGGTGATCCCGTCCGACCGCAAATGGGTGCGCAGCGCGGTCATAGCGGCCGTCGTGCGCCAGACGCTGGAGGAAATGGACCCGGGATATCCCGTGCCGGGCTGGAAGCCGGAGGATTTCCGCATCCCGTGACGCTGCGGGGCGTCGGCGCGAGCCGCAGGCCGGATCGGGCGGGGAGGGAGGAGAGGGGGGCCCCGGCCGACCGCGAGGGGGAAGGGGGCATGAGGAGGAGGTCGGCCGGGGTTGTGTCTATCCGTCACGTCCGCTCTCGGCACCAGGCAGTTGGGACGTCTGCTGGAACGGTGCCTCGGTAATGCGGCCGTGGCCGATCGACACGTCTCGCTTTTTTGCTTCGCTCTGGTGACCAGGTCGGAACATCCAAGCGTCGAGGAAACGGCGCACCCCGCCCAGGGTTCCACGGGTTCCGAATTTTATTTTTCCTTGCCAAGCCGGGCTTCTGTCATCAGAACCCTGCCTGCGGCCGGCGCGGCACCCGACCGGGGCCGAGCGGCCGAGTTCCTCTGCCGGCAGCGCCTCCGGCAGGATCGAGGTCCTAAGGCTTCGGTAACCAGGGCGCGTGCAATTTGAGGAAAGTTGACGTGCGCCGGAACGTGGCGCCGCGGACGCCGTTGTTCATCCGGAACGGGTGCGGGCCTCGACGGGGCCTGGGGGAGAAGGCCGTTGCAGCGGACGGATGACGAATATGGCGATGGCGGACGGATCACTACCGCGTCTGGAGTGGATGAGTATGGCCGGTAACGACGAGCGCGACGCGCACGCGAAGGGCAAGGCGGCTGCGGCTGCCCCCGGCGCGGCCCAGATCGACCCGCGGGTGCAGTCGGAGATCGGCAAGCACCTGCGCGCCGCTTACGACGACGTCATCAACGAACCCGTCCCGCAGCGCTTCCTCGACCTGCTGGCGAAGCTCGAACACTCCCGCAAGAGCTGAGGCGCCCATGCCCGTTTCGGACGCCCTGCGCGACGATCTGCTCGCTTCGATCCCGAATCTCCGGGCCTTCGCCGTGTCGCTGTGCGGCAGCAGCGAACGCGCCGACGACCTCGTCCAGGAAACCCTGATGAAGGCCTGGGCGAAGTTCGACACGTTCCAGGAGGGGACGAACCTCCGCGCCTGGCTGTTCACCATCCTGCGCAACGAGTTCTACTCGCAGGTCCGCAAGCGCGGCCGCGAGGTCGAGGACGCCGAAGGCACCTATGCCGCGCGGCTCGCCTCTCAGCCGGCGCAGACCGGGCACATGGACCTCCGCGACTTCCGCCACGCGCTCGTCAAGCTGCCGCCCGACCAGCGTGAGGCGCTGATCCTCGTCGGCGCCTCGGGCTTCTCCTACGAGGAAGCGGCCGAGATCTGCGATTGCGCGGTCGGCACCATCACGAGCCGGGGCAGCCGTGCGCGCACGCGCCTCGCCGAGCTCCTCGCGCTGGAGCCGGACGACACGTTCGGCGCCGATCCCCTCTCGGCCACCGTGGTGCACGGCCCGTCCGGCTGACGTCGGGCGGAGGACTTGCAATCGTTTGCAGTTGCGGACAATCTTGTCCGGCCGCCTGGCGGCCGTGTTGGGAGAGTCCTCATCGTGCAACGTTCCAAGCCATACCGCACCTCGCCGACCAATCCGGGCATCGGCGAAATCCACACCGAGCCGGACCGGGTCGCCGACATGCCCTACGCGCCGGCGATCCGCGTCGAGGCGCCCGGCGATCTCCTGTTCGTCTCCGGCGCGACGCCCTCGCCGCTCTACCACAAGCATCCGCACGACTGGTCGGAGCACGACCATCCGAACGACATCCGCGAGCAGACGCGCCGCGCCATGCGCTCCATCCAGACGATCCTGGAGCACGAGGGGCTGAGCTGGACCGACGTGGTGAAGATCACGAAATTCCTGACCGACATGCGCGAGATCGAGGTCATGACGGGGACCCTCAAGGAGTTCCTCGGCGACTGGTCGCCGGCGAGCACGACCATCTGCGTGAACTCGCTCTCCACCCCCGGCGCCCGCATCGAGATCGAGGTGATGGCGGTCTATCCGAAGACGTGACGGCGGCACGGCGGCCTGCGGGCC
>JAEZEK010000433.1 GCA_023417735.1 Pseudomonadota bacterium
GATGTAGCCGGCGTGCTCGGAGCAGAGGAAGGCGCAGAGCTTTCCGAACTCCTCCGGCGTGCCGAACCGTCCGGCCGGCACCGCCTTGCGCTGGCGCTCGGCTTCCGCCTCCTCGCTGATCCCGGCCTGCTCCGCCGCCCAGCGCATGCCGCTGCGAAGCCGGTCGGTGTCCATCTTGCCCGGCAGCATGTTGTTGATCGTGACGTTGGAGGCAGCGACCTGGCGGCAGACGCCGGCGAGGAAGGCAGTCAGCCCGGCGCGCGCGCCGGAGGAGAGGTCGAGCCCGGCGATCGGCATGAGCACGGATGACGAGGTGATGTTCACGATCCGCCCGAACCGGCGCTCCACCATGCCGTCGAGGACGGCCTGAACGAGCTCGATCGGCGTCACCATGTTCTGGATCACGCCGTCGATCATCGCCTGGCGGTCGAGCTGGCGGAAATCCTTTCGCGGCGGCCCGGCATTGTTGTTGACCAGGATGTCGGGATCCGGGCAGGCGGCGAGGAGGGCCGCCTGGCCCTCGCGGGTCGAGACGTCGGCGCCAACGGCGGTGACGGCGCCGCCGGTGGCGCGCCGGATCTCCTCGGCGGTCCGCTCGGCGGAGTCCTGCGTCCGCCCGTTGACCACCACCGACACGCCCTCGGCGGCGAGCGCTTCCGCGCAGCCGCGGCCGAGGCCCCGGCTCGAGGCGCAGACGATCGCCTTGCGGCCCTTCAGTCCCAGTTCCATTCAAGTCTCCCTGTGTTGACCGAGCCGTACGGCGGCCGCTCCGGGCGCCGTCACAAAAGTGAGATCGGAATCGTGTCTTTGCCGAACAGGCACATAACCGATGACCGACATGCTCGATCAACCTCCCTCGCGTCATCTGCGTACGATTTTCCTGTCCGATGTTCACCTCGGGACGCGCGGCTGCCAGGCGGGGCTCCTGCTCGACTTCCTGCGCGTGCACGACGCCGAGACGATCTATCTGGTGGGCGACGTCGTCGACGCCTGGCGCCTGCGCCGCGTCTGGCACTGGCCGCAAACGCACAACGACGTCGTCCAGAAGCTGCTTCGGAAGGGCCGCAAGGGCAGCCGGATCATCTACATCCCCGGCAACCACGACGAGTTCCTGCGCGACTATGTCGGCACGCATTTCGGCGGCATCGAGGTGCGCCGGAACGCCATCCACGAGACCGCCGACGGGCGGCGGCTCCTCGTCGTCCACGGCGACGATTTCGACATGGTCGTCCGCCACGCCAGATGGCTCGCGCTGCTCGGCGACTGGGCCTACGGTCTCGCGCTGGGCGTGAACACCTACCTGAACGTCGTCCGCCGCGGCTTCGGCTTCTCCTACTGGTCGCTCTCCGCCTGGGCAAAGCTGAAGGTGAAGAACGCGGTGAACTTCATCAGCGCGTTCGAGGAGGCGCTGGCGCGCGAGGCGCACCGCTTCGAGGTCGACGGCGTCGTCTGCGGCCACATCCACCACGCCGCCATGCACGACCGCTTCGGGATCGCCTATCTCAATTGCGGCGACTGGGTGGAAAGCTGCACGGCGGTCGTGGAGCACCACGACGGCCGGTTCGAGATCGTGCGATGGACGCAGGCCACGGACGCGGCCGATCGGGCGGCACCGACCGTGCCGGAAGCGGTCGCAGCCTGAGCCGGCCCATGCGCCTTGCCATCGTGACGGACGCCTGGCTGCCGCAGGTGAACGGCGTCGTGCGCTCGCTCCAGCGGGTCGTGGAGGTGCTGACGGCGCAGGGCGACGTCGTCACAGTCATCGCGCCGCATCTCTTCCGCACGGTGCGCTGCCCGACCTATCCCGAGATCCGGCTGGCCGTCACCACCTCGGCGAGGGTCGGTGCGCTCATCGAGGCCGCCGGGGCCGACCGCGTCCACATCGCGACCGAAGGGCCGCTGGGGCTGCTCGCGCGCCGGCACTGCCTGAGGAAGGGCAGGGCGTTCACGACGAGCTACCACACCAAGTTCCCGGAATACCTCGCGGCCCGGCTGCCGGTCCCGCTCGGCTGGGGCTATCGCTTCATGCGCGCGTTCCACAATGCCGGCGGCGGTTGCATGGTCGCGACGCCGTCGCTGGAGGCCGACCTCGCCGCCCGCGGCTTCAGGCACCTCATGCGCTGGTCGCGGGGCGTCGACGCCGACATGTTCCGGCCGCGGCCGGACTGCGACCTCGCCCTGCCGCGCCCGGTCTTCCTCTCCGTCGGGCGCGTCTCGGTGGAGAAGAACCTCGAGGCGTTCCTCGCGCTCGATCTTCCGGGGACGAAGGTGGTGGTGGGCGACGGCCCGGCGCGCGCGGATCTCGAAGCCCGCTATCCGGATGCCCGGTTCCTCGGCTTGCTCGAGGACGAGGCGCTGGCGCGCGTCTACTCGGCCTCCGACGTCTTCGTGTTCCCGAGCCTGACGGACACGTTCGGCAACGTCCTGCTCGAGGCGCTCGCGTCCGGGCTGCCCGTCGCGGCCTATCCCGTGACGGGCCCGAAGGACGTGCTCACCGACCCTGCCGTCGGCGTGCTCGATCCCGATCTCCGCGAGGCGGCGCTCGCGGCGCTCGACCTGCGCAAGGAGGACGCCCGCGCCTTCGCGCTCGGCTTCAGCTGGGAAGCGAGCGCGGCGGCGTTCCGCGCCAACGTGCTCGCGGTCCATTGAAGCGCCTCCACGCGCCGCTTGCGGTCCGTGCCCGTGATCGTCTACGCCGCTCGAATGCCGATCCCGACCTACAGCGACATTCTCGGCGCCGCGGAGCGGATCGCCGGCCGCGCCGTACGAACGCCGCTCCTCCACGCGCCGCTGCTCTCCGAAGAGACGGCCGCGCGCGTCTTCCTCAAGCCGGAATGCCTGCAGCGGACCGGTTCGTTCAAGTTCCGCGGCGCCTGGAACGCCGTCTCGCGCCTCGGCGAGAAACGCGCCTCCGGCGTCGTGGCCTGCTCGTCCGGCAATCATGCCCAGGGCCTTGCCGAGGCAGCGCGTCTCGCCGGCATTCCGGCGACGATCGTCATGCCGTCCGACGCCCCGCCGGTGAAGCGCGAGCGCACCGCGGCGAGCGGGGCGCGCATCGTGCCCTATGACCGCGCGAGCGAGGACCGCGACGCAATCGCGGCGGCGATCGCGGCGGAGACGGGCGCCACGCTGGTGCACCCCTACGACAATGCCGACGTCATCTCCGGCCAGGGCACGGTCGGGCTCGAGATCGCCCACGATCTCGATGCGCTCGGCCTCGCGCCGGATCTCGCCTTCGTCCCGTGCGGCGGCGGCGGCCTCACCGCGGGCGTGACGCTCGCGCTCACCGAGCGCTTCCCGGCCGTCCGGGTGAACGCGGTCGAACCAGCCGGGTTCGACGATTACGGGCGATCGCTCGCGGCAGGGGCGATCCTGCGCAACGAGCGCCTCACCGGCTCGGTCGCCGACGCGCTGCTGTCCCCGTCGCCGGGAGAGATCGGGTTCGCGATCAACCGGGAACGCCTCGCCGGCGCGGTGACGGCGACGGACGACGAGGCGATGAACGCCGTCGGCTACGCCTTCGATCGCCTGCGCCTGGTGCTCGAGCCGGGCGGCGCCGTGGCGCTGGCGGCGGTCCTGGCGCATTCGGCTGAGCTGCGGGGTCGCACCGTGGTGGTGGTCCTCTCCGGCGGGAACGTCGCCGACGAAATGCTTGCAGAGGCGCTGCGGCGCTACCGGTCCGCGTCGGCCTGACGCCGGGGGAAGGCGACCAGGACGAGGTCGTCTTCCACCTCGTCCGAGGCGGCGCGTGCGCGCGGGGTTTCCGGCGCGAAGATGTCGGCCGCGCCGGCGTCGGTCGGGGCGGGCCGGCGGGGGGCCTCCGCGGCAGCGCCGGCGAGGGCGGCGGCCAGGCCCCGCAACTCCATCTGCAGCGAAGCGAGCTCCGACTGGGCGGCATCGCTGCGGCAGAGGCGCGCGACGCTGGCGAGCCGGCCGGCGAGATCGGTCAGCTCCTGGGGGACCGAATCCGGGAGCAGTTCGTCGCGCACGAGCGCGATGTGCGTCTCCAGCCGCCGCATGGAGGCGATGAGCGTCTTCAGGTCCGCCGGCCGCTGGCGGCGGGCGTACTCGCTCAGGAACGAGCGCCCCTTGGCCGTCGAGGACAGCGCGTCGAGGATCTCCTGGTACTCACGGTCGCCGAGTTCGCATGGCCACGCCATACCCGCCATCTGCTCGCTCCCCTTCGCATCGATGTGCGGGCGGACAATGCCGCACCAAGGCTGAAAAATGCGTAAGCCGGCTTCAGCCCCAGAGCGCGGGGCCGGGCGGCTCCACCATGGAGCCGGCATAGCGGAGCCCCGGCTGCCGATCGCGGGCGAGGAGGAGGGGGCCGTCGAGGTCGACGATGTGGGCGTGCTGGGCGAGCAGAACCGCGGGCGCCATCGAAAGCGACGTGCCGACCATGCAGCCGACCATCACGAGGAAGCCCCTTGCCCGCGCCTCGCGCACGATCCGCATCGCTTCCGTCAGCCCGCCCGCCTTGTCGAGCTTCACGTTCACCGCGTCGTACTTGCCGGCCACTGCGGCGAGGTCCTCGTGCGTGTGCAGGCTCTCGTCCGCGCAGATCGGCACCGGGTGCGGCACGCGGAGCAGCAGGTCGTCCGCCCCGGCCGGCAAGGGCTGCTCGATCAGGGCGACCTCCGCCTCGAGGCAGGCGAGCATGTTCTCGAGGTAGTTCTCCTCCGTCCAGCCCTCGTTGGCGTCGACGATGATGCGCGCCTTCGGCGCGGAGGCCCGGACGGCACGGATTCGCGACACGTCTCCGTCCGCGCCGAGCTTGACCTTGAGCAGGGGGCGGCCCGCCGCCATGCGGGCAGCCTCCGCCATGTCCTCCGGGTCGCCGAGGCTGAGCGTGAGGGCGGTCTGGACCGGGCGGAGCAGCGGCCCCGCGCAGGCTTCGGCGACCGAGACGTGCGAACGCTTGGCCTCGAAATCCCAGAACGCGCAATCGAGCGCGTTGCGCGCGGCGCCCGGCGGCAGCAGGCCCTGCAGCGCGTGGCGGTCGGCGATGGCGCCACGCACGGATTCGATCTGCGCCAGCACGCTGTCGGGCGTCTCGCCGTAGCGGGGATAGGGTACGCACTCGCCGCGGCCGACCGCCTCGCCTTCGGCGATCTCCACCGTGACGACCGTTGCCTCGGTGCGCGAGCCGCGCGCGATGGTGAAGCTTCCGGCGATCGGCCAGGTTTCGATGCGCGCCGTGATCATGGGCCTCATGGCGATGCGAACTCCTCGGCGATGCGGTCGACGATGGGCCCGACGCCGGTCCGGATGGGATCGACGCTCGGCAATCCGAAGCGGGTTTCCGTCGCCGCGAGGACGGCTTCGGCGGCATGGGGGGACAGCGCCGCGGTGTTCACGGCGATCCCGACCGGCCGGATCGCGGGGTTGGTGAGCCGTCCGAGGCGCACCGTCTCATCGATCACGTCGCCGATCTCGGCAATCGGGTGATCGACGTTCCGCATGGTCCGGCGCGTTGGCTCGTGGCAGACCACGAAGGCGTCGGGCTGGCAGCCGTGGAGCAGGCCAAGCGTGACGCCGGCGAAGGAGGGATGGAACAGCGAGCCCTGTCCCTCGACGATCTGCCAATGGTCGGGATCGGCTTCGGGCGTGAGCCATTCCGCCGCCCCGGAGATGAAGTCGGCGACCACCGCATCGATGGCGATGCCGCGGCCGGCGATCAGGATCCCGGTCTGCCCGGTCGCGCAGAATTCGGCATCGAAGCCGCGCAGCGTCATCTCGCGCTCGAGCGCGAGCGCGGTGTACTTCTTGCCCACCGCGCAGTCGGTGCCGACCGTCAGCAGGCGCTTGCCGGAGCGCGGCGTGCCCTTGCCGACCGAAAGGGTGCGGCCGGCATGGCGCACGTCGAACAGGCTGACCGCCCGACGGGCCGCCGCCTCCCTGATCCCCTCGATGTCGCCGAGGCGCATGTGGAGCCCGCTCGCGACGTCCATCCCGGATTCGATGGCTTCCACGATCGTCTCGACCCAGTGCTCCGGCAGCACGCCGCCGGGGTTGACCGCGCCGATGACGAGGGTTTCGGCGCCGGCCTTCCGCGCGGTCGCCACATCCATGTCGGGCAGGCCGGTATCCGCCCGGCAGCCCGGCAGGCGCAACTGGCCGACGCACCAGTCCCTGCGCCAGTCGACGATCCCCTGGGCGGTCTTCGCCGCCAGCGGATCCGGCACGTCGCCGAGGAAAAGCAGATAAGGTGTCCTGATCGGCATGGGAGTGTGGCTTTCCTGCGCTTGCGAAGCCGGCTTCGAGGCTGCACCTTGCAGTGCAGCGACGAGTGCGTAGCACGGGCAGCGACCACCGTCAGCCGCTTGGGATTGGATGACTGCAGCGCTTGATCACCAGCTCGAGGCGGGCCGCCTCGTCATGCGGCCCGCAGGAAGCTGGGTGATCGAGGACGCGCGCCGTCTGGAAGCGGGGCTGACGGAGCTCGCGCCTGCCTCGGCCGACGCCTCCACCGGCACCCTCGTCATCGACGTTTCCGCCGTGAGGACGCTCGACACCGCCGGCGCCTATCTGCTGGTGAAGCTCGAGCAGGCCTGGAAGAGCGCGGGCCGCCAGGTCGAGTGGCTGGGCGCCGACCAGGCCCGGACCGTGCTCATCGACCGCGTCCGCGACGTGATCGCCGAGCCGCCGGCGCCGGCGCCGCCATCGCGTCCGAGCATCGTCGCGGAGATCGGGGAGACGATGATCGGCGTTGGCGCCGACGCTCGGAACCTCGTCGCCATGCTCGGCGCGGTCGTGCGGGAGTTCGGGGTCGCCATCATCCGCCCCTCGACCTTCCGCGGGCATTCCGTCATCCAGCAGATGGACGTCGCGGGCCTTCGTGCCGTCCCGATCATCGCGCTGATGTCGTTCCTCATCGGCGGCATTCTCGCGCAGCAGAGCGCGTTCCAGCTCCGGGTCTTCGGGGCCGAGGTGTTTGCGGTCGATCTCGTCGGCATCATCGCGCTCCGCGAGATCGCGGTGCTCTTGACCTCCATCATGGTGGCCGGCCGGTCCGGAAGCGCCATCACCGCCGAGCTCGGCTCGATGAAGATGGCCGAGGAGATCGACGCGCTGCGGGTGATGGGCCTCGACCCCGTGAACGTGCTGGTCCTGCCGCGCGTGCTCGCCCTCGTCATCGTCGTCCCGCTCCTGACCTTCATCGCCGCGCTGGCGACGCTCGCCGGCGCCCTGCTGACGCTCTGGTTCTATTCCGGCATCATCCCGGAGGTGTTCCTGGTGAGGCTGCGCGACGCGGTCGATTTCACGTCGCTCTTCAGCGGCCTGATCAAGGCGCCGTTCATGGCGCTCATCATCGCCTGCATCTCCTGCGCGGAAGGCATGGCGGTCGGCGGCAGCGCCGAGTCGCTCGGCCGGCACACCACCGCCGCCGTCGTGAAAGCCATCTTCATGGTCATCGTGGTCGACGGCGTGTTCGCCATCTTCTACGCCTCCATCAACTTCTGAGGGCGGGGGCGTGGCCGAGCAGGATACGGTGATCAGCGTGCGCGACCTGTCGGTCGGGTTCGGCGACAGGTACGTGCTCGAGAATCTCGGGCTGGACGTCCGCCGCGGCGAGATCCTGGCGATCGTCGGCGCGTCGGGCGCGGGCAAGTCCGTGCTGCTGCGCGCGATCCTCGGCCTGGTGCCGCGCGGGGCGGGCTCGATCCAGGCCTTCGACCAGACGATCGGGGCGGCCGGCCCGGACGTGGCGATCGAGAAGCGCTGGGGCGTGCTCTTCCAGTTCGGCGCGCTCTTCTCCGCGCTCACAGTCGCGCAGAACGTCGCGGTGCCGATGCGCGAGTTCCTGGATCTTCCGGTGCCGCTGATGGAGGAGCTCGCGCAGCTCAAGATCGAGCTCGTCGGGCTGAAGACCGGCGACGGCCAGAAGATGCCCTCGGAGCTCTCCGGCGGCATGATCAAGCGCGCCGCGCTCGCCCGCGCGCTCGCGCTCGACCCCGAGATCGTCTTCCTCGACGAGCCGACCTCCGGGCTCGACCCGATCTCCGCCTCGGCCTTCGATACGCTGATCGAAGACCTCAGAAACACTTTGGGTTTAACGGTGGTAATGGTAACCCACGATCTCGACACGCTGCATGCGATCGTGGACCGGATCGCGGTCGTGGGGGAGCGGCGGATTCTCGTGGAGGGCGACATTGCGGCCATGCGCCGCTTCGATCATCCGTGGGTGCGAAGCTACTTCAACAGCCCGCGGGCGCGCGCGGCGCTAGGTTAGTGCGATGGAAACCAAGGCCAACACGACGCTCATCGGCGCCTTCACTTTGGTCGTGCTCGCGCTCGCCTTCGGCTTCATCTACTGGCTCGCGCGGGGCCACGAGACCTCCGCGGCGAGCCGCATGTCGATCGTCTTCAGCGACCCGGTGACCGGCCTCGGCACCGGCGGACAGGTCGTCTTCAACGGCATCAAGGTCGGCGACGTGCAGCGCCTGCGCCTCGACCCGAACAACCCGGCCCGCGTCATCGCCGATGTCGGGGTGGCGCGCGACACGCCGATCAAGACCGACACCGTCGCGACGCTCGGCTTCCAGGGCCTGACGGGCGTCGGCTACATCGAGCTGCAGGGCGGCACCGCCTCCGCGCCGAGCATCTGGACGATGGACCCGCCGGTGATCGAGGCGCAGCGCTCCAGCATGCAGGACCTCCTCGCCGGCGCGCGCAACATCCTCGCCCGCGCGGACGACACGCTGAAGGCGCTCGAGGGCCTCGTCTCGGACAACCGCGAGCCCGTGAACCAGGCGGTCCGCAACGTCGCGTCCTTCACCGGCGCGCTCGCCGACAGCTCCGACGAGGTCACGGACCTCTTGCGCAACGCGTCCGAGGCGTCGCAGGCGCTCTCCTCCATCAGCTCCCGCCTGGAGGCGCTCGTCGATCGCACGGAAGCCGTCATGGCGGCGGTCGACCCGGCCGACATCCGGCAGACCATCAGCAACGTCCAGACCTTCACCTCGGCGCTCTCCGCGCGCACGGAGGACATCGACGCGCTGGTCACCCGCCTCTCCGCGATCTCCTCAGACGTGAGCGGTTTCACCGCGCGGCTCGGCGGCCTCGGCGACAAGGCCGACACGCTGATGACGGACGTCGCCGCGGCCGGCCAGCGCGTCTCCGAGCTCGTCCAGGCGGTCGACGCCGAGGCGGTGAACCGCAGCATCACGCGCGTCGAGGAGATCACCGCGGCGGTCGACCCGGCGCAGGTCCGCTCGGCGGTCGATTCCTTCGCCAGCGTGGCCGAGGCGATCGGCGCGCGGCGCGACGACATCGACGGCATCGTCACCCGCCTCTCCGCGATCTCCTCAGACGTGAGCGGTTTCACCGCGCGGCTCGGCGGCCTCGGCGACAGGGCCGACACGCTGATGACCGACGTCGCCGCGGCCGGCCAGCGCGTCTCGGAGCTCGTCGAGGCGGTTGACGCCGAGGCGGTGAACCGCAGCATCGCGCGCGTCGAGGAGATCACCGCGGCGGTCGACCCGGCGCAGGTCCGCTCCGCCGTCGATTCCTTCGCCAGCGTCGCCGAGGCGATCGGGGCGCGGCGCGACGACATCGACGGCATCGTCACCCGCCTGTCCGCCATCTCCTCCGACGTCAGCGGCTTCACGGCGCGGCTCGGGACGTTCGGCGACAAGGCCGATGCGCTCATGACGGACGTGGCGGCGGCGGGCGAGCGGGTGAACGAGATCGCCGCCTCCGTCGATACGGAGGCGCTCCGCCGCACCATCGCCCGCGTCGACGAGATCGCCGCCTCCGTCGATCCGGCGCGCGTGCGCAGCACCGTCGATTCGGTGGCGAGCGTGGCCGAGGCGTTCGGCGCGCGACGCGAGGAGATCGACGACCTCGTGACCCGCATCTCGGCCATCTCCGTCGACGTCGGCGGGTTCGCCGCCCGGCTCCCGACGATGGGCGCGCGGGTCGACGACCTGCTGGCGGCGGTGGATGCCCAGAAGGTGCGGGAATCGGTCGATGGCGTTCACGAATTCGCCGACGCGCTTGGCCGCAACAGCGGCAACATCGACGCGATCGTGGCCGACGCCCGCGCCGTATCGGGCCGCCTCAACGGGCTCAGCGAGCGCGCCGATGCGCTTCTGGCGAAGCTCGACGGCATGATCGGCGAAGGCTCCGGCGACGGCATCATGACCCAGGCGCGCGAGACGCTCGCGGCCGTCCAGCAGGCCGCGCGGACCTTCGATCAGCAGACCCGCGCGATCGGCGGCGGCGTCGACGACTTCACCAACCGGGGCCTGCGCGATCTGCGCAGCCTCATCAACGAAGGCCAGCGGGCGGTCAGCCGGCTGGACAGCGTCATATCGAACCTGGAACGCGATCCGAGCCAGGTTCTGTTCGGCCCCGACGCCGTTCCGGAATATCGCGGCAGTCGGCGGCGCTAGGGGCAGGGGGCTCGGGACGTGAACAGCAGGTCGTTGACAGCCGCTCTCCGGCCCGGCCGGTCGTCGGCCCGGGCCATCCTCGGCCTGGCCGTCCTGATCGGGCTCTCCGGGTGCGCGCGGCTGCTGCCGCAGACGCCGGACGCGATCTTCGATCTCAGCGCGCCCTCCGGCTTCGCCGTACCCGCCGGCTCGAACGCGCAGATCCTCGTGCCGACGCCGTCGGCGGTGCGGGCCCTCGACACCGAGCGGATCGCCGCACGCCCTGCGGTTTCCGAGTACGCCTACCTCCCCGGCGCCGTCTGGGCCGACAGCCTGCCGCGCCTCCTGCAGGCCCGTCTTCTCCAGACACTCCAGGACAGCGGGCGCGTGCGCGCGGTGGCGCTGCCCGGGCAGGGCGTGCTGATCGACAACCAGATCATCCTCGACATCCGGTCCTTCGAAATCGCCGACGGCGCGGCCGTAGCCGAGATCGCGCTGAAGCTGATGGATGACCGGACCGGCCGCGTCGTGGCGACCGAGATCGTCCGCGGCTCGAGCCCGGTCACAGGCAGCACGAACCCGGACTACGTGGCCGCGCTCGACCGTGCGATGGACGAGGCCTTCGTCGAGATCGCGCGCAGGGTGCTCGCCCGCGTCTGAGGCCGGATCGGCCGGGTCCGGCCGCCGGGTGGCCGCGCCCGCTGCGACCCCTACCCGCTATCCAGGATGGTCGCGACGGTCCCGATGCCGCTTGGCTCGCCGGGTCGCATGCGGCGAACCATGCGGAGAATGCCGTCGGCCGGTCAGTTGAGCCGGCCGGCCGCGTGCGCGAGCATCGTGTAGACCTTCCCGGTGTCCGACGTCAGGTACATCTTGGCCATGGCCGGGTCGGTGTCGTTCTTCGAGACCTGCGCGAGGAGCCGCTCGAAGTCGCCGATGTAATTGTCGACCGCGCGGCGGAAATCGCCGTCGCGCTCGTACTTCCGGCGGATCTCGTCGAACGTCTTCTGGCCCTGGAGCGTGTAGAGCCGCCGGGTGAAGACGTTGCGCTCACCGCGCTTGTAGCGGTCCCACAGCTCGACCGACGCCTCGTGGTCGATGGCGCGCGCGATGTCGATCGACAGCGAATTCAGCGATTCCACGACCTGCGACGGCGAGCGGCCCGGCCGGCCCGCCTGGGCCGGAGCGGGGCCGGGGTTTGCCGCCTCCCGAGCCGGAGCGGGCTCGGCCGCCGCAGCCGCAGCCGCAGCC
>JAEZEK010000437.1 GCA_023417735.1 Pseudomonadota bacterium
CGCGCTTCTACGCCGACCTTGAGGTGACCGACATCGCCGCCTAGCACTCAGACGAAACAGCCTCCGGCAAACCCGGCGCGGTTCAGTGCACCCGCGCAATGCCGAGCCCGACTGCTTGCCAGACAACAGTCGCGAGAATGATCGCAGTGAGAAGGACGAAAGCCTCTATCTGCTCCGGGGCTCCAAAGCCGGACTGCCCGAACAGGATGTAGACGCCGCCAAGAAGCAGCAGGATCAGCATCTGCGAAACAAGCGTATATCCGTCCGCCCACCTCTTATGGAGCCGAATTATGCCGATCCGGCGCGGTTCCCCGTTCATGGCTGCCTCCGTTGGGTGAAGTCTGCAACGTTCCTTGAATGTGTGGACCGTCGGAAATCCGGTCTTAAAGATCCCTGCTAATGCTTGTCTGCAATGGCTCGCCCTTTTTCTTCAGGCCGTACTCGGCGCGGCCCTTTGTCATGGCGTCGACGATCCGGTCAAGGTTGAGGTCACGAAACTCGGGCGCGTCGGCCTGCGTCTTGGACGTGCCGCCGAGAATGCTCGTGAAATCCTCCAGTGCGGGCTCATGCGCCTGAACGGCTTGCAGGGCCGATGCGGTCGACGCGTCGCGGGCGCCCGCCGCAGATCTGCAACAGGAGGTCGCCCGTTGTCTGTCGGCTTGGACAGCTCGTCCCGACATGCATCCGCCTCTCACTTGATCACCAGCACGTGGCACGGCGCTAGCTCCACCAGGCGGTCGGTGGTGCTGCCGATCAGCCGGTTGTAGAGCGCGGAATGACCCATGTAGCCGACCACGAGCAGGTCGAATCCGCCGCGCTCGATAAAGTCAATGACAGCAGGCACGGCATGGCCGGCGACGACATGGGTCTCGATCTTCACGCGCGCGCTGCTGGCCTGGAACTGCGCCTGCGCGATGACGGGGTAGAACCGATGGTTCTCATCGAGCTTATCTTCCACCACCTCATCGATCGTGGTTGGGAGACGCGGCAGTTCCTCCACACAGATCATGTCCAGGTTGGCCTTGAGGCGATGTGCCAGCTTGATGGCACAGCCAAGCGCCCGGGTGCCGCCTTCCGAGCCGTCATTGGCGATCAGGATCTTCTCGTACATCTCAGGCCTCCTTCCGTGACGGCCTTCTCGGCGCGAACTCTTCCTCGATCGGCTTGAACGCCGGCTGGAACCACCGCTGCGCGATCAGCGTCGGCACGACCGCGCTGCCGATGACGGCGGTCACCAGGATCGTGTATTGCTGCTGGTCGATGATGCCGTTGGTCAGGCCGAAGAGCGCCGAGATCGTGCCGAAAGTCAGCCCGGTCGACATCAGCAGCGTCGTATACATCCCCTCGCGACGCTCGAACCGGAAGGCGCGGGTGAGCGGCAGGATGCCGACGAACTTGGTGGCCATCTTGATCGTGAGAAAGACGGCGATGAGCCCGGCCGCCGCCAGGACGGCCTGGACGTCGACCAGCGATCCGGCCTTCAGAAAGTAGAACGGCGTCAGGATGGTGAAGGCGATGATACGCATGCGGTGCGGCAGTTCCGGATCGGCGAGGAAGGCCGGAGCCAGCGCCATTCCTACCAGATAGGCCGGGAGCACGGCTTCGCTGCCGGCGATCGAGGCGAGCCCGCCGAGGCCGAGCAGCACCAGCGAGATGAACTTGGTCTCGGGTTCGCTGACCCGGTGGCCGACCCTGGTGAAGAACCACGGCGCGAAGCGCGGCAGCATCCACAAGGCGCCTGCGGTGACGGCCCCGAACAGAGCCAGCCACCAGTCGAAATGGGCAAACACGACGCCAAGCGCCAGCACAGTGCCGAGATCGTTGATGAAGCAGGCGGCGAGAATGACCTTGCCGATCTCGGTCTTGTTGAAGCCGGTCTCGACCATCACGGCGTAGACGACAGCAACCGAGGTAGTGGAAAGCGAAATCCCCGCGATCTGCGCCTGGGGCCAGGTCCAGCCGATGCCGTGGCGGGCATAGAGCAGGACACCGAGATAGGGCGCGAGGAAGCCCACCACGCCGATCGACATGCTCGACCAGAAGTGCTTGCGGATGACACGGCTATCGATCTCGGTTCCGGCGAGGAACGTGAGCAGGATTGCGCCGAACCCGGCGAGGAAGTTCACCCATTCGGTGAGCTGCAGCCCGATCGTGTTGCCGGCGAGCGCCCCGACCATGATCTCGACGAGCGCCACCGACATGGCGGCCCGGATCGAGATGATCGAGGCAAGCAGCGCGAGCCCCAACCAGACCGCCGAAGCAAGCCAGACGTTTTCCATCGCATACCTCCGATCCGGCCGGCAGCCGGTTGTTTCGGTCATGCGCATGGAAACGGTGGAGCAAAAAACCCGCCATTCCGGCGGGTCGCTTCCTCAAGCGACTCCCACCACATGTCTCCACGCGGCAGGAGTCATCAGCCCTCTCAGGCGATTTTGGGGGACTCCATCCCCATCAGGTTGGTAAGGTAAGCGGTTGGCCCACATGGGACAAGCCTCAAGAGCGGAATCCTACCAGTCCGGATCGTATCCGCAGGCGCTGAAGTCGTGGGCGCACTCGGCTTGGGAGAAGGCGTCGGCGATGCGTCCGATGGTTGCCCAGAGGGCCTCGACGGTGCGCTCTGCCGCTCGTCCGAGCGCGAAGGCGGCCACGCCGGGGACGGGCGGCAGCTTGGGGTCGGCCAGCCCGCCGTCGACGACGTGGAGGTCCGGAGAGCCGCCCCGCATGTTGTCTGCCAAGGCAAAGCGATAGCCTTTCATCTCACATCCCAAATCGATGAGAATAATTACCTTATGCAGTATCTGGGCACTATCTCGACATCTGAGGTTATCTTATACTCTTATTTTCAAAGAGCTCAGAGGCCAACGACGCCAGGGCGTTGCTGGTCGTTGCTTTGGTTACAAACTGTCTGTGCCGAGATATCGGCCTTGGAGACTCCGACGAGCTCGGAATACGCGTACGTATAACAGGTTGATGATTGTTTTATTCGAAACACCTTGCGCTATCGAGGACAGGGGTCATGCCTAGGAACTCAAAGAGGCAGATGTTGCTAGTAATCCTTGCAACCTCGGTCGCTGCATGTGTCCCGCGCGCCCCGGAAGCAACCGTCGTCGGTACGTCCGACCAAGCTGCAGCGGTCGTGGAAGCGGCACCGGGCGCGGCCTTGCCCGCCAGCGCTGCACGGCCAGCCGCCCCCGGAACGACCGGAGGAGGATCACGTGCAGAGGCTGTCCCTGGCACCTGTGCCGGATCGCCTGTGCGCCTCGTTTACGGATCCAATGTCGCTGGCCAGGACGCATTTCGGCTGAGTGACGGCAGTCTGGCCACTTGGGCGCGGATGGCCGTCAACGTCGATGGAATGGCACGGGCCTACCATCGCGACGACGTCGCTGGAGGCGGTCTCATTGCCCTGTGCAACGGCGGAAGGCCGTATCCGGCGGGTCAGGCCGATTACAATGCCTCTGCAAGCAATGAGGCTTGCGGCCGGTTCCGGAGTGACTACGCCAGAATTCGGGCAGCTGGCTGGAAGGACCCCTCCATCGGCGCCATCCATTGGTTCGGCGTCCTCGGCACCGGAGGGGCGACGATCCCCGGCCCGCGGGGTCCAAGGCAGGTCAGCCAGGTCCAGCCGGTCGAGCAGTCCGACGGGTCCGGTTACTATGTCTCACCAACGGCCCTGCAGGACGCCCAGAACCATCCTCGCAAGGAAGATCAGCGACGGTACGTCGACGCGGAGCGCGTGCCGGCCGCGGTCATCCGGGACACCCAGCAGATGCGTCAGCTTGGCATCACTATGGGCACCTATGGCGTCGCAATACACCGCACCACGCGCCGCGCTTTCCCATTCATCGTCGGCGATGCCGGCCCTCGCATCGGCGAGGGAAGTTTCGCGCTTGGACGAGCGGTGAAAGGGTTGCCCGAAGCCACCGCGACCCGCGCGAACATCTATTCAGGCCACGTCGAAGGGCAGGATGTCTTGTGGATCTTCTTCGGGGGTGAGCGGGCATTGCCACCGTACACGCCAGAACGCGTGAAAGCCCATGCCGCTGCCGCATTTGACGCATGGGGAGGTGCGGCACGTCTTGATTCCTGCATCAATGAACCAAGCATCCCGAGAGCGAACCGCTGAGCGGTGGTAGCTGGAGCATTCGGTTGGAGCCGCCAAGGTTCGGGCCGCGTCGGGCCAGGCAGCCACGCAAGCGGTTGCTTCCCCCCTCCCCCCGCAGCGGATTGACACCTCCCGGACCGGCGGACGATCATGCCGGGGCGGTCGGCAGGTGCGGCGTCCATGTGCAAGATCTTCTCTGGCCAGCCCTATGAGGATTTCCGCAAGCGGACGCGCTCGGTCAGGATCGGCGGCGTCGTCCGCTCCATCCAGCTCGAGAACAAGTTCTGGTCGGTGCTCGAGGACCTGTCCCGCTCGCAGGGCATGACGCTCGCCGCGTTCCTGACCGCGCTCCACGACGAGGCCTGCCAGGTGCAGGGCGACCCGGAGAACTTCGCCTCGCTGCTGCGCTGCTCCTGCCTCGTCTACGTGACCATGGGACAGGAGAAGACCGAAGCAGCGTAAGGGCGGCCGTGCGGGGCGCGGACGCCGAAGGAGCGGCACGTCACAACATGCTGTTACCCGCTCCTCAGGCTTTGTTCCTATCATGCCCGGCGGCATCGGACAGCGGACGGCGCCGCGCCGGTCTTTAGCCTGGGAGGACCTCATGCGCAGAAGCAACCTGTTGGTGACCGGCACGGCGATCGCGGCCCTCCTTGCCCCGCTCGCGGCGCATGCGCAGCAGCCTGCCACGGGCGGCGCGGAACCCCCTGCCGCCACGCAAGAGGCGCCCGCAGCCGGCGCCGGAGCGCAGGGGGCGCAGGGCACGCCGATCACCCAGGACGCAACCGGCCAGACCGGCGCCGACCAGGGCACGCTCCATCCCGAGGCCCAGCTGGAGGTCGCCGAGGAGCACACGACGGTCACGCTCGACGCGCCCGACCCGCACCGGCTCTACGTGCTCGACCCGGTCTTCCCGCACCTCATCGCCAGCAAGGTCTGGGTCTACAACGGCGACGACGGCAAGCTGCTCGGCATGATGAACACCGGCTACGTGCCGAACATGGCGCTTTCGCCGGACCACGGCTCGCTCTACGTCGCCGAGACGTTCTGGTCGCGCGGGGCGCGCGGGGAGCGCGCAGACGTCGTCACGACCTACGATCCGCGCACGCTCTCGCCGACCGGCGAGGTGATCCTGCCGCGCGGGCGCTTCCTCGTCGTCACCAAGCGCCACGGCGCCGACGTCTCGCCCGACGGCCGCTACTTCTATTCCTTCAACATGGCGCCGCTCACCGCAATCTCGGTCGTGGACCTGCAGGAGAACGCCTACAAGGGCGAGATCGAGATCCCGGGCTGCGCGCTGGTCTTCCCGACCGGCGAGCGGGCCTTCGCCTCGCTCTGCGCCGACGGCTCGCTGCTCACCGCCACCTTCGACGAGGGCCTCACGGCCGACGTCAAGCGCAGCGATCCGTTCTTCGACGCCGAGAACGACCCGGTCTTCGAGCATGTCGGCTTCGACCGCGAGAACAAGGTGCTGCACATGGTGTCCTATTCGGGGCGCCACTATTCGGCGGATCTGTCGGGCGACGAGCCGGTCTTCTCCGAGCCGTGGGACTTCGTGAGCGAGGAGGAGCGGACCGAGGGCTGGCGGCCGGGCGGCTGGCAGCTGATGTCCTTCCACGCCGCGACCGGCAAGCTCTACGTCATCATGCACGAGGGCGAGGACTGGACGCACAAGGCGGCCGGCGAGCAGGTCTGGGAGCTCGACGTCGAGGCCAAGGAGGTGTCGCGCAAGATCGAGCTCGAGGAGGAGGCGATGAGCATCGCCGTCTCGCGCGACGACCAGCCGATCCTCGCGGCGCTGTCGGAATCCGCTTCCGTTGTGGTCTACGACCTCGCCAGCGGCGAGCCGCGCTCGCACATCGAGGAGATCGGCGATTCGCCCTTCATCCTGATGCTGGAAGGCAACTGAGATGGTCGACCCGCTCCTCCAGCTCGTGGCGACGCTGCTTCTCGCGCTCGTCTTCGCGGCGGGCGCCTGGAGCAAGCTCGCCGCGCGCGAGGAGTTCGAGGGCGTGGTCGGCAACTACCGGATCCTGCCGGAGGCCCTGGTGCGGCCGTTCGCGCTGGCGCTTCCGCCCGCGGAGGCGCTGGTGGCCCTCCTCCTCGCCGTGCCGGCGACCCGTCCTCTGGGCGCGCTCGGTGGGCTCGCGCTGCTCGTCGCATTCGTGGTCGCGATCGCCGTGAACATCCGCCGCGGCCGGACCGAGATCGACTGCGGCTGCTTCCGCTCCGCGCACCGGCAGGTCCTGTCCTGGTGGCTGGTCGGGCGGAACGCCGTCCTGGCGCTCTTCGCGATCGCGCTCCTCGCCCCTCCGACCGGCCGTGCGCTCGGGCTCGTCGATCTCGCGCAGGTCCCGTTCGCGGTCGGGGCGCTCTTCCTGGTGTATCTGGCAATCGGCGGCGCCTTCCTGCCGCGGCCGCCGACCTTCGACGAGAACTATGCCCGCAGCCTTGCCGGCGAGCGGCGCTGAGGAGAGAACGGAATGGTGGAGGCCCTCGTCGTTTCCCAGATCCTGCTCTGGCTGACGATCGTCGGGATGGGCGTCGTGATCTTCGCGCTCGTCCGGCAGGTCGGCATCCTGCACGAGCGGATCTCGCCGATGGGCGCGCTCGTCACCGACAAGGGGCCGGAGGTCGGCGACCTCGCGCCGAGCCTCACCGTCAACGACATCGCCGGGCGGCCGGTCCAGATCGGACGGCCGGCCGCGCATGCCAAGGGCCGGCTGCTCCTCTTCGTGTCGCCGAGCTGCCCGATCTGCAAGAAGCTGCTGCCGATCGCCAAGTCCTTCTCGCGCGGCGAGCGCCTCGAAGTGGTGCTGGTCGGCGACGGCGATTTGGAGGAGCAGCGCCGCATGATCCGCGAGCACGGGCTGGAGGACGAGACCTACGTGAACGCGCCGCAGGTCGGCATGGCGTTCCAGGTCGGCAAGCTGCCCTACGCGATCCTGATCGACGCCGACGGCGTGATCCGCGCCAAGGGGCTCGTCAACAGCCGGGAGCACCTGGAGAGCCTCGCGATCGCGCAGGAGACCGGCTACGGCTCCATCCAGGATTATCTCAGGGCGCGCGGCTTCGTGCGTGACGACGCGGCCGAACCCGCCCCGCTCAGCGCCGCGTGAAGGTCGAGGGAGAACGATGATGATCGGCAAGGGCATCGACAGAATCGGCGAACGGCTGAGCCGCAGGGCCGCTTCCTCCCTGTCGCGGCGGAGCTTCCTCGCCAAGGTCGGCTCGTCGCTGGTGGCGACCGCGCTCGTCCCGGCACTGCCGATGAGCCGCAAGGCGCACGCACAGGGCCGGACGCCCACCACGCCGGGCGAGATCTTCGCGCGCGAGGCGCAGACCGACGACCCGACGGCGTGCAATTACTGGCGCTATTGCGCGAGCGACGGTTATCTCTGCTCCTGCTGCGGGGGCGGCCCGGCGACCTGCCCGCCCGGCACCACGCCCTCGCCGACCTCCTGGGTCGGCAGCTGCATCAACCCGGACGACAACAAGACCTACCTGATCGCCTATCGCGACTGCTGCGGCAAGGATTCCTGCGCCAAGTGCGCCTGCCTGGGGCTGGAGGGCGAGATGCCGGTCTACCGGCCGCAGCTCAACAACGACATCATCTGGTGCTTCGGCGCCTCCAGCATGGTCTATCACTGCTCGAGCGCGGCGATCATCGGACCGGCATGACCCGGCTCGCACGGGGCCTGGCGGGGCTCGCCCTCCTCCTC